>NZ_AULI01000014.1 GCF_000425205.1 Pontibacillus halophilus JSM 076056 = DSM 19796
TGTGTTCATGGTGGGCCTGAGTGGACTTGAACCACCGACCTCACGCTTATCAGGCGTGCGCTCTAACCAACTGAGCTACAGGCCCCAATGATAATATGGAGCGGGTGATGGGAATCGAACCCACATCATCAGCTTGGAAGGCTGAGGTTTTACCACTAAACTACACCCGCATAATATGAAACTTTCGATGGTCGGGAAGACAGGATTCGAACCTGCGACCCCATGGTCCCAAACCATGTGCTCTACCAAGCTGAGCTACTTCCCGTTATAAATGGTGCGCCCGAAAGGACTCGAACCCTTAGCCTTCTGATCCGTAGTCAGACGCTCTATCCAATTGAGCTACGGGCGCATTATAACAAGTTTTACTTTCTTGAATTCACTCAGTGATGCTGAACACTTTTGGTGCGGCCGAGAGGACTTGAACCTCCACGGGGTTAACCCCCACTAGGCCCTCAACCTAGCGCGTCTGCCGATTCCGCCACGACCGCTCAATGATTTAATATTGAGCTATTTGCACTGCCGTGTAAAACGACTTGTCAATCGACTTCATGAACTGAGCTGTTCATCATGTTGTTTTAAATGGTGCGGGTGGAGGGACTTGAACCCCCACGTCCGGAGACACTAGATCCTAAGTCTAGCGCGTCTGCCAATTCCGCCACACCCGCATGGTGTTTTTTGTTGCGACAGTTATTAATGTTAACATCTTATCGATGTTTTGTCAACAACTTTTTTAAAGAAAGTTGAAATGGTGAGCCATGAAGGATTCGAACCTTCGACCCTCTGATTAAAAGTCAGATGCTCTACCAACTGAGCTAATGGCTCTTATAAATGGCTGGGCCAGCTGGATTCGAACCAGCGATACACGGTACCAAAAACCGATGCCTTACCACTTGGCTATGGCCCAAAACTAAGTGGCGGTCCGGACGGGACTCGAACCCGCGACCTCCTGCGTGACAGGCAGGCATTCTAACCAACTGAACTACCGGACCTTCTTAATAATGGTCTAAAAAATGGTGACCCGTACGGGACTCGAACCCGTGTTACCGCCGTGAAAGGGCGGTGTCTTAACCGCTTGACCAACGGGCCATCTGGCGGAGAAGGAGGGATTTGAACCCTCGCGCCGCTTGCGCGACCTACACCCTTAGCAGGGGCGCCTCTTCAGCCACTTGAGTACTTCTCCATTGGCTCCAACGGCAGGATTCGAACCTGCGACCTATCGGTTAACAGCCGATTGCTCTACCACTGAGCTACGTTGGAATGTGATGTGAACAGCGTCACGTTTAAACATTTTACTAGCTCGTCTTTAGTAAGTCAAGAAGTTTTTTGCCTTTTATTAAAAAGTGAATAACAACTTGTCTTTCAAAGCGACAAAATTTATTATAACCGTTATCCAACAAGAAGTCAACAATCGATTTAACATTTTCAAATGATTCGTTTTAGCTGATATCCGCTTCGTTGACGGCAATAACTAATTTATCACGCATGGCTCTAATCGTCAATACGTTTTGTCACTTTTTTTAAACTCCCTTTACAACTTCCACATCGATACCGCTTCAGATCAATCTGTCGTTGTCTAGCATATTGTTGCTCGCACGACATACACTGATAGACGTACTTCTTTTGTCTTTGTGCAGATGGCAACGGCTTGCAGTGGCGAGGAGACCCAGTCGCTTTCATCAAGGCACGAAACTCAGGATCACGATGCTGGTACCCTTTCCCTTCTATATGAAGGTGGTAATGACAGAGCTCATGTTTCATAATCCCCTCAAACTCTTCTAAGCCTAATTCCTCTAGGTACTTCGGATTCAATTCAATTGTTCTCTTACTCGGGATATACCTTCCTCCTGTTGTGCGGAGACGATGGTTCATTATGACTTTGTCTGTAAAAGGTTTAGAGAACCATTGCCTAGACAGTTCATTCATCCACTCGTGTAACGACCGTTCCATTTAACTCCTCCTCTCACCTTTGGGCAGTAGGCTGCATACAATAAACTAACGCTAAACACCCGAGAGTTCAACCTATTTTCAGCTAAGAAAGGCGGGATACAGAATGCCTGGTTGGTTGCAAAGGCAGTTAATGCGAGCGTATAGCGAAAAGGATACCTATCAGATTCGCATCTTAAATCAGTGTTGGTTCTTCTACAGAAAAAAACACTGCTCATCGTAAGCAGTGTCTTTTTGTGTTCAATGAAAGATTAAATCATCGTAAGCGCAATTCGCCCCTTCTTCGTATCAACTTGTTCCACCCATACCGTGACAACGTCTCCTACTGCGACAACATCTAATGGATGCTTTACAAACGAGTTGGATAACTTCGAGATGTGTACAAGTCCGTCTTGTTTAACTCCAATGTCAACAAATGCACCGAAATCGACGACATTTCGTACTGTTCCTTGCAACTCCATCCCTTGAGTTAGATCTTCAAGAGATAGTACATCTTTCTTAAGCAACGGCTTAGGTAAGTCATCCCTTGGATCACGGCCTGGTTGTTTCAACGCATTTAATATATCCTGTAATGTCGGCGCTCCAATTCCAAGGTTCTCAGCCGTTGTATGGACATCCATTCCGTGTAACGCATCTTCTACTTTCGGCGTACCTAGGTCAGACGGTGTGAGCCCATACATCGACAGCAATTCCTTTGTCACCTCATAACTCTCTGGGTGGATGGGTGTTCGGTCGAGGGGTTGCTTTCCTTCTAGTATTCTTAAGAAACCAATACTCTGTTCATAGGTCTTGGCTCCGAGTCTAGGTATTTTCTTCAGCTCAGTACGTGCTGTGAACTTCCCATTCTCTTCACGCGCCTTAATAATATTGTTGGCAACCGCCTTGCTTAGGCCCGATACGTATTGGAGTAAAGAGGCCGACGCTGTATTTACGTTCACACCAACTTGGTTTACCGCTGTCTCTACGACAAATGTTAACGATTCATTCAATCGTTTTTGAGCTACGTCATGTTGGTACTGACCGACACCGATTGATTTCGGATCAATCTTGACAAGCTCCGCCAATGGATCTTGAACACGACGTGCGATGGAAATGGCACTTCTCTCTTCTACTTTCAGATCCGGAAACTCCTCACGTGCTAATGGAGACGCGGAATACACACTCGCTCCCGCTTCATTCACAATCATATACGCCAAATCAAGACCGTTGTTCTTAATGGAATCAGCAATAAATTGCTCCGTTTCTCTTGATGCCGTTCCGTTCCCTATAGCTACAAGCTCGATTGGATACTTGTTAAGCAATTCTAGAATCGTCTTCTCCGCCCCTTTGACATCATTACGGGGAGCAGTTGGATAAATGACTTGAATATCGTGCGCTTTCCCTGTTTCATCTATAATAGCCAACTTACAACCTGTCCGATAAGCAGGATCCACCCCTAGAATGGTCTTCCCTTTCAATGGAGGCTGTAGCAATAGATTCTTCAAGTTCTTAGAGAATACTTCAATGGCTTGTTCTTCTGCCTTCTCCGTTAGACCGCTACGAATTTCTCGTTCAATGGAAGGTTGAATGAGACGCTTGTAGCTGTCCTCAATAACCTCCATCATCCATTCCTTCGTTTCAGGACGTTTCGTAAGACGAAGTTCCTTGGCGATATAATTGAGGACCCACTCCTTAGGAGGTTGGACATTGACCTTAAGAATACCTTCCTTCTCACCCCGGTTAAGCGCCAAGATACGGTGGGATACAATGGCACGAATCGGCTCCTCGTACTCATAGTACATCTCGAAGACACCCTTTTCATCTGCTTCTGTATCTTTACCTTCAGATTGAAGCGTCCCCTTGTTGTACGTTTCTTTTCGAATGCGCTCTCGGTAGTGAGGCTCGTCAGAAATCCATTCAGCAATAATATCTTGAACTCCTGTTCGTACGTCGTCTACTGAATGAACTTCCTTTTCTTCATTTATGTATGCTGCTGCTTCACCGGGAAAATCCGATACGTGCTGGTCATACACTCGCTTCGCCAACGGCTCAAGACCTTTCTCCTTCGCCACTGTAGCTCGAGTACGACGCTTCTGTTTGTAAGGGCGATACAGATCCTCTACTTTTTGAAGCTGCGTTGCTGACTCAATCTGTTGCTTAAGTTCATCTGTCAGCTTCCCTTGTTCATCAATTAGACGAACAACTTCCTCTTTACGCTTCTGTACGTTTTGAGCATATGTCCATTTCTCTTGTATATCGTTAATCTGAACTTCATCAAGCCCACCAGTCTGCTCCTTCCGATAACGAGCAATAAACGGGACGGTATTCCCTTCATCTAACAGGGCAATCACTTGGTCGACCAGTTGTTCTTTAATTTGTAGTTGTGTAGAAACTTGCTTGGTCAGTGTAGCTATTTCACTCATACTCTTTCCTCCTCCATTCACACATACTCTCTCCATTTTATCAAATGCGATTTTAAAAACCTAATGAGATTCAGTTAGCTGTAACAAAAAAAAGACCTTGCCACATTGGCAAAGGCCTTCTACCCGTTGTATCTAATTGCGATGAATGTGGAATCATCGTGTAAGTCTTGTTCTTGCTTCACTTTAACCGTGTCTACGATATGATCTAGGTTATTGGATACGAGGGATTTCGTTAATCCTCTCTCGCTCACTCCATCTGAGAACATAAAGAATTTCGTGCCTGGAATCAATACATTATGAAGTACCTTGTACGGTCGTGGATAGCCAGATAAATAGCCGGCAGAAGGGATATTCCGCTTCTTCTCCCCATCAGGGGTTACCATTATGATGCCAATATTCCCAATTGACGTATAGGAATAACTCTCATTGGCAAAGTCGATACGGAGAACTCCAAGAACTGCTCCCCTTTTCTTCATCAAGACTTCATTTGACCTTCGTACAAGCGCATCAATAGAAAGGTCTTCTTCCTCTTCAATTAAATCCATAATGGCTTGAGAGGATTCTCGGGCATATTCCCCGCTTCCTAATCCATCAGCTAGCGCGCAAATGAACGAGTCATCTGATTCCTTGTAAATGAAGCTATCGCCACAGTAGTAATTTCCCTTTTTAGGCTTTTGAAAGACAGAAATGTCCATTTTGGCTGTTTGGCTCAATAGTACTCCTCCACAGCATCAGACTGCAGGGCTTCCCGTAGCTTTCTCAATGCACGTCGTTGCAGACGCGATACATGCATTTGAGAAATCCCAAGATGCTCCCCAGTATCTTTCTGGCTCATGTTTTGGAAGTATGTACACTTCAAGATTTCTTGCTCACGCTCTGAAAGAATTGGAAGTACCTTCTCCAACAGCATTTGCTGATCCACGTGTTCATACCCATTCTCGGAGTTACCGATTAAGTCTAAGATTGTAACCGTACTACCATCGGAATCTGCTTCAATCTTGCGGTCAACAGAAAGAGCTTTGTAACTCTTGCCCATTTCCATCGTCTCAAGTACATCCTCTTCTGAGACTTCAAGATATTCTGCGATTTCAAGTACAGAAGGAGAGCGTTGAAGGTCTGTTGTTAACTCTTCATTCGCTTTCTTGATCTTAGGACCAAGCTCTTTAATTCGACGGGGTACGTGCACGCTCCACGTCTTATCTCGAATAAATCGTTTAATCTCACCAATGATGGTTGGGATTGCAAACGATTCGAAAGACTTTCCGTATTCAGGGTCGTAGCGTCGGATTGCCGCCAACAACCCTAGCATGCCTACCTGTACAAGATCTTCATGTATTGAGCTCTTCTTCGAGTATTTCTTCGCAATAGACTCCACTAAGTCCTTATACTCCAACACGACTTTCTCCTGGATTTCATCGTCCTCAGGATGTTGCTGCAAGTGTTGAATCCACTCGTAAACCTCACCCTCACGTCTATTGTGTGGTTGAGATTTGGTCGTCATTTAGCCCCACCTCATTTTCTTGGAGGTATTTTGTCATGAGTACAATTACTCCAGATTTATTATTAATCTCTACCTTGTCCATAAGGGCGTCAATTAAGAAAAGGCCAAATCCTCCTTCTCTGAGGTCTTCGATGGAATCTGTTTCTTCATAAGGGCCAATATCTTCCTTCACTTGTTGCAAGTCGAAGCTTCCCCCACGATCCGCTACCATAATTTCTAACCGGTCGTCGTAAACCCCAAATCCAATGGTGATTTCCCCTTCTTCCGTATCTTTATACGCATGTTTAACGCCGTTTGTAATTGCTTCTGAAATGGAGACCTTAAGATCTTCAATATCTTCATACGAGAAGCCCATCCGATTAGCAATTCCAGATGTGCTTAGTCGAACAACGCCTACATATTCAGGTTTCGCCGGGACTTTAATCTCTACGAAATCAAATGTTTCTGTCATTACATTCCACCTCGAACTGATTCATCTTGAATATTAATAATCTCCGTAAGACCCGTGATTTCAAACAGACGCATGACCCGATCATTTGGGTTAATAAGCTTAAGTTCGCTATTCGTCTCTTTAGTGGATTTAAGCGCGCTAATAAACACACCAAGACCAGTACTGTCCATGTAATTCACTTCTGCCAAATCAACGGTAACAACCGTGTTTTCCCCTTTAGTTAGTGGAAGGAGAGTTTCCTTTAACTTTGGTGCCGTATATGCATCAATCTCACCGGAAAGCGAAACAATATTTTCATTTTCTTTATTTGCTACATCAATTGTTAAGTTCATACCGTTTAACCTCCTAATGTCTACAGTTTTACCGAACTAACGTCTACTTATCACGTTTACCCCGTAGTAAAAAGATTTAAACTTCACGCTTAATAATAATCATCGTAAAATCGTCTTTCATCTCAAAATCCTGCAGGCGTTCGAAGTAATGGTACACTTGCTCTGTTATTTCTTGAGCAGGCAAATGTTTGTATTCTCGTATTACATCCACAATTTCGTCGCGTTCAATAAATCGTTCACCTACACGACATTCCGTTACACCATCTGTTAGAAGAATAATCATATCTCCTTCATGAATGGGTTGGCTATATTCTTTGTAAGTTGAGCTGCGATCAACACCGAGTAAAAGCCCTTTGGCTTCAATGTCGTAAAACGTATCTTCTTGAGCATAGTAGTAAAACCCAGGTTCGTGTCCGGCAGAAGCATATTGGAAGTGATGTGTTTCTGGATTATAAAGTCCATAGAACATCGTAATGAACATGCTTGGGTCCACGTTTCGTTCCACTACTCGATTCATCCCTTCAAGCACAATGCTCGGATGCATCTTATTCTCTGGAAAACTATCCATTGAGTATTTAATCATAGACATTGACAGGGCAGCTGGCACCCCTTTACCAATGACATCTGCAATCGCAATACCAAGAGAGCCTTGCTGGTCTTGGACAAAGTGATAGTAATCCCCGTTCATCTGCTTGGCAGGATAACTTGTCGCCCCTATATCTAACCCATCAATCGATGGCTTCGTTGTGGACAGCAACGTTTGTTGCATATTGGCTGCTACTGAGATTTCAGACTTCAACTCAAGCTGCTTCTCTCGTAACGCCTGATACTCCTGATAGGCAAGTCCATACGAAATCATCGTCTCCAATAAGAAGTTCATCGAATTTCCGATTTCCTCAGATAGATCAGGATACAGTTCATGTAGCGCTTCCACATGAACATGAATAATCTCTTCAGGAGAAATGTTCTGCTGAATGGAGTGCTTACTAAATTGTTCAGCACGATAAAGGGACTGCTCGTTCTTCGTTTCTATATATTGCTTTAGTAAGTCCTTGTACATATTTACGTCAAGTTTCAAGGTACTCATTAAATAAATACCTCCTTCTTATCGGAGCCATTTCACCGCCCGAATCTCCGTCCCATCACTTGGGTTTGATACAATATCAAAGTCGTCCATTAATCGTTTCACACCTGGGAGACCAGCTCCTAATCCTCCAGAGGTTGAAAAGCCATCTTCCATAACTTGACTCACATCATGGATACCAGGTCCGCTGTCCACCGCAATAATGCGAATGCCTTTGCCGTTCACTTCTTCAAGCACTTCAAAACACACTTGTCCGGTTCCAGCGTATAAATAGATGTTCCTAGCAAGTTCTGAGATCGCAGTCGCTATACGTGCCTGATCAACAGAGCCAAACCCCGTCTTTCTCGCAATGTCTCGCCCAAGCTGACGCGCCCCTACGATATCCCATTCTTTTTTAATCGTTACGCAGGATTGAAGGTCCATACCTACTCCTCCAGTTCCTGACGTAATTTAAGCAACCCCTGTTCGAGATCTAATGCAGTTGGAACATCTTGAAGATGGATACCTAAGTCAATGAGCGTCATAGCGACAGCTGGCTGGATTCCTGTTAGAACCACTTTAGCCCCCATTAAGTCAGACATAGACACAACATCCCCTAAGACCTTCGCAATAAATGAGTCAATAATATCAACGGACGTTAAATCAATGACGACTCCAGTCGCACCACTTTCGTGGATTTTATTTAATAGATCTTCCTGGAACTGAATGGCGGTTTGGTCATCCAGGTCAATTTGTATAGAAATAAGCAAATAATTATGAAGCTTTAGAATAGGGATTCTCACGTTATCTTCACTCCTTACCTAAAGAGTCAATGATTGATTCGACCTCATCTTGCTTCTCTGTTAGGTTTACGATTTGTCGTTCAGTTAGTTCCAATGCAGATTCAAAGCCTTTACGTAAAGAGCTCTTTGTCGGGAACTTACTTAAGTCAATGCCGAGATTTACAATTGTCTGGGCAATTTCAGGGCGAATCCCTACTAGAATGCAAGTTGAGCCAATTAAACGCACAGCTTCGGCTGCTTGAATAATGTGGTGAGCAACCATAGTGTCCACGACCGGAACACCTGTAATATCAATTAACACCACTTCAGAATGATGTTTAATGACACCGTCCAGCAAGTTCTCCATGATTAATTTCGCGCGCTCTGTGTCGATTGTCCCGATAAGCGGCATAATGGTGATATTCTCCATGACAGGAATAAGAGGCGCAGACAACTCTTGTAACGCCACTTTCTGTAATGAGACAATATTCTCCCAGCTACCAGAGTACTCGTCCACGAGCTGGTTGATAATTGGGTCCACCCATTCATCTACCTTCGCTAGCACTTCAGAGAAATAATCTGTATCTACCTTTGTCGATTGACTTAAAATGTAGTTAATCGTCACTCGACGGAATGATTGCATCCCATCTGTTAAATAACTTAACGGCCATCCTAAATGAATTAACCGTTCTGCAAATTCTTCTATGTCGTTCATTCCTCCGCGTTTTTCCAAGCTAGAGAAAATTACATTAACAAACTCACGATTTGTGTTCTCAAATAACTCTTCTGATATAGCAGAAGTGTACTCTTTCGTTTTGGTATTCTGTATTTCTTCGAGCCACATTCGTACAATTTCATCACTGTTCTCAAGCACTATTTGTTCCAAATTCGTCTCCATGTTCAACCTCCAGAGTTTCACCACAAACTCATTATGGTATGTAATAAGAATATTTTCACATCTGAAATTATTATTAGCAAATAATAATCGGCTATAGTAGGAAAGTTTTGTCCAAAGCAGAAAAGACAAACGTCTCCCTCTATTTTATCATCTCTTTACTGTTTTCGGCTAACGATAGGTGTATTCCTTGTTTTACCGATTTAAATAAAAAAATAAAGCCACCGCACAGCGAGTAGCTTTACTTTAGAAATCAATGAGCCCTAAACTTATTTGTACTGCTTCTTCGACCTTAGACATCATCGCGTCGTCTAAGTGCGTAATCTTATCAGTCAACCGTTGCTTGTCGATTGTTCGAATTTGTTCGAGTAAGATTACGGAGTCTCTTTCAAAACCGTAGCGTTCTGCATCGATTTCTACATGGGTAGGAAGTTTCGCTTTTTGTATTTGCGCAGTTATGGCAGCCACAATGACTGTCGGACTAAAACGATTTCCGATATTGTTCTGTAAGATAAGTACTGGGCGGACGCCCCCTTGCTCTGACCCAACTACCGGAGAAAGATCGGCAAAGTATACGTCGCCACGTTTAACGATCAAATCGTTACACCCCGCTCACTAAGCGTTCGCAGGTCGTTTCTGCCTCCTCTTCAGCTTGGAAAGCCTCTGAAGCAAGGTTTAGGTTGATTTTAGCCATCTCCATATAACCTTGACGCATAGATTCACGAATTTGACGTTTTTTGCGTTCACGCAAATACAATTTTGTAGCTTCATGGATAAATTCACTGCGACTTCCATCTTCGAGTTGAATGACATGGTCCAACTCATTAAGAAGATGTTGTGGTAACTTGATCACGATTTCTTGTGAACCATCGGACACGAACATGCACCTCCACCATCTACTTCAAAAAAACCAGTCTCTTTTTTATTCCAGTCTAATGATAACACCCTTCTCCCCCCAATGCAAAGCTATATTGGGCATTTTTTATCCAAAATACGCTTTATAATGACAAAAACAGGGGATATAAATGTAATAATGGCATTTCTTAGAGTCTAGGATGTCTACCTTGCCCCATTTTGCGACCCGATTGTCTTTCCGTCCTGGACGAATACCCTTGGGACCCGGTAGCTGATCATACAAGTCACTTCATAATTAATCGTGTCCAAGTGTGCTGCAATTTCATCCGAGGTAATTTCTTCCTCTTCTTGCCTTCCTATGAACGTGACGTGTGTCCCAATTGGATATTGCTGGTCTAAACGAATCATAATTTGATCCATACACACCTTTCCAACAATCGGACAGCGTTTCCCATTTACAAGCACATCCGTACCTTGTAGACTTCGTTTCCACCCATCTGCATAGCCGAGCGGAACCGTACCAATCCATTCCTCATCACTGGTCACATAGGTCGCACCGTAGCTAATGGCTTCTCCTTTAGGTAGTTGCTTCACATGAATGAGCTTGCTGTGCAGCGATAGCGCTGGTTCTAGGGGCATAATGTCCATCGCCTTCACATCAGGAGAAGGATACAACCCATACATACCTATGCCGAAACGAACGTAATGATTCATCGTTTCCGGAAAGCGCATGGCTGTAGCACTATTCCCCGTATGAATCTCTACATCGCCACTCCATCGCTCTTGGAACGCGGATAGCAATAAATCGAAGCGTTCTTGCTGTTCGTGAAAGTAGGTCGCGTCTTCCTCATCCGCTGTCGCAAAATGAGTAAATACGCCGTCCAGTGTATACAAGGAAGTGTCTAAAGCAGTTAACAGCTCGTCCATTTCCTTTACTGTCCGAATGCCAATCCGCCCCATCCCTGTATCCCATTTCATATGAATTGATAATGGACACGTAGGCGAGAGACTTTGACCCGCTTCTTCAATCCACTCCGGCTGAAAAGCAGTCAGCGAAATCTTCTCACGAGCTGCAATAGCGGCATCTTCAGGACGAACCCAACCCATGACTAAGATTGGAGCCTTTATCCCTTCCTCACGGAGACGAATTGCTTCATCCAATAAGGCGACTGCAAATCCCTTTACTCCAGCAGCTTCTGCTGCCTTAGCAACTTGTATATCCCCATGTCCATAGGCGTTTGCTTTGACTACTGCGTAGATTCCTGTTTGTTCAGGAAGTGTTTGCTTTAATTCGTATATATTGTGTTGGATACGAGACAAATCAATCTCTGCCCAACTATCTCTATAATAAGTTTCAACAGACAAGCCAGTTCTCCTCTCTTAAATTACCCCTTACTTTACATTATTAATGGATGAAGAACGGGTGTCAACTTCAATAGAAAAGCAGACTCGACCTGTACTGAATCACGGAATCGAGTCTGCTTCAACCTACTCTATTACTTAATCGCTGTACCTTGGACAGATTGTGCCACTTCAATCATTTCTTCCTTCGTTAAATCCTCACTCGCCAAATAGAAGTTCATCCCGTTGTAGTTCCACTCTAGAGAAGTTTCAGTCCACGCGCCGACTGTAAACCCTAAATCAACTGGGTCCCCATTGACTTGTACTGGAACTGTTGCACTAGCTGGATAAGCTCCAACAGATTCCTCAATTAACGTGTAGGATTTCTCCCCTTCGAAGGATAGAATGACACGTTGTCCATTTTCCATTTCTACTTGTGTCTCATCAACAAGCTGAGCATCTCCTACGTTCTGGACTGGGTAGAGAATGCTGAACGAGTTCGTCTGCTCTTCCCCTGCCATCACAGGAATGCCTAAGGCACCACTCGTCATGTTCTTCTCTGTCGTAAAGGCATCATCACTGAATTGTGCATCAAGCTCAAATGAATCAAACTTCACTTCAACAAGCGGGTTCATGTCCTTGTCTAACACTTTAACCATGAGAGGCGTTAAACTCTTCTTATCGAAATAGATTTCTTGGTACGGAAGGTTTTTGCTATTTTGATAGTTTGTCTTCGTTTGGAAGACATAGTATTCTTCATCTGACTTAAATTTCGCTTCTGAATCCGCTAGAATGTCGTTCACAAGTGATTCATAAAGGTAAGGTTGGCTGCTGTTCTTTGGCCAATCGCTTTGGAACTTGTAGCTCTTATTTAATGCAGGCGTCAGAACAAAGACTCCTTCTTCATTCTTGAGAATGATTTGGCTCCCTTTCTCGTCACTTTCGTTCTTAAGCGCGACTCGGTAGTAATCTTTCTTTTTATGCCAAATTTCAATGTCATACGTCTGTGCTTCTTGGCCCGTATTCAGTGTCATTGAAGCCTCTGTTTTATACGAGCTCATGTCTTCTAGCTTCTTCTCCAGATTCTTAACGACGTCTTCTTTCGACTTCTCTCCACAGGCTGCTAGAAGCAAAAGCAAGGCTGCCATGAACATAAAAAGCCATTTTTTATTCATTCTCACAACTCCTTTGTCTCATTTCAAAGGACAAAGGGAACGAATACCAAGCCAATTAAGAACGTGTACGAATGACGCGACCTATACCTTCAATTAAATCTGTTGCAAGAAGATCATAATGGGAATGCTTTTCTTCGACGAGGAGATCAGCCGCTCGCCCATGAATAAAGCATGCATTGTTCAATGCAGCGTATAACGGCTGGTCTTGCATGAGCATCGTGAGCACAATGCCTGTGAGCACATCCCCACTCCCACCTTTCGCAAGTGCTTGATTACCAGTGGTTGTTACCCATTGCTGCCCACTCTGGTCTGTCACAATCGTAAAAGCCCCTTTCAAGATGACAGAAACGCCATTCTCTACAGCAAATTGCCTTACATAACGGAAAGGTTGTTTAAGTAGGTCTGCTACGGATACATCGAGTAGCCGTGCCATTTCTCCGGGATGAGGAGTCAGGATAGTTGGTGCGCTTCGCTCCTTAAGTTCGTGGAGCACATTCACAAGCGCCGTTAATCCGTCTGCATCAATGACGAGTGGACCTTCTGTCGACCGAAGCGCACGAGTAAGCAATTGTTGTGCTTCTTCATGCGTCCCAAGCCCCATTCCAAATGCCACTCCGTCATAAGAGTCAAAGTCTAGGTCTTTCAACTCGTTTATAAAGCCATCCTTTTGTTCTAATGGAACAAACGTTGCTTCAGTAACGAGTGGTGAAATCGCTGGAATGCTCTCTTTCGTAGTGGCAACGGTGAGTAAGCCCGCTCCTGACCTTAGCGCCGCCCTTGCTGTCATCGCAACGGAACCAGGCATTGGAACCGAGCCTCCAACGACGAGCCCCTTTCCAAACGTCCCCTTATGTGCGAAGGGTGATCGCTCTGGAAGAGTCTGACGGACTTCTTTCTCTCCCCATAGATTTCGAACTGGCATGTCCGGCTTCTGGAATAACCCGATATCAACTTCGACCCTCTCTCCATAATAAGGAGCTGTCTGCTGTAAGAAGGCAGAGACTTTCGGAAAGTGAATGGTGTACGTCCTTGTAGCCTTAATAGCTAAATCAACGTCGACCCCTTCGTCAGCTGGTAAACCACTCGGTACATCAACGGCAAGTATCGATTGGTTCCAATCATTTAGGAGTGTGATGATTGTGCGATAGGGCTCTCTCACTTCCCCCTTGATCCCAAGACCAAGCATGGCATCAATGAAGATCGGCTGACCCTTGCTAAGCTCAATTAGCGTCTCTTTACTCTCCCATTCGTGTATGCTCACGTCGAGCGCTTGTAGCAATGAAAGGTGATAAGCGGCGTCACCACTGATTCTCTCAGGGCTTTGACAAAGAAGGACAGAAACTTGGAACCCCCGTTGTGCGAGCACCCGAGCAATCACAAAGCCATCTCCTCCATTGTTTCCTTTCCCCGCTAGAACGAGCATAGGTTGAGTGGTCGGGTATGAGGACGAGATGTGATTAGCCATTGCTCTCCCTGCATTCTCCATTAATACTCGACCTTCTAGCCCGCAGTCATTCATCGTATAGGCGTCTAATTCGTACATTTCTTTGGCGGTAACGATGTTCAATTTGTTCCCTCCTACCCGCAGTAAACTATATGAGACAAACTGGTCGTTTATGCAGACTAGCCTGACAAGCTAGTCGCGACTCTCGATGATTACTTGAGCCAAGGCGTGCCCTTCGCTATGTGCAATCGACACCCAAATTTGATGCTCTACCCCACGCACAGACATATAGGGAGCACCCTCTTCTCCAGTTAATACTTCAATATCTTGGAACGAATATGCTTTACCAATTCCAGTACCAGCAGCTTTCACAAATGCTTCCTTCGCAGCAAATCTACCCGATAGATATTCGAGCTTCCGCTTATCAGACTGAAACGCTTGGTAACGCTCACGCTCTCTTTCCGTCAATGTCCGCTGAACAAATTTCTCTGGATGACGGACCCATTTTTCTTTCACTCGTTCTAGTTCAATTAAATCAATGCCCATCCCTTTAATCATTCAATACCACCAACCCTTTCGTTTTATGCGTTGGAATGTTTACGTGACATGTTGTATGGCAAAACCATGTATAATGGAAATAGACCTATAACAAAGGAGATTCTCTCTATGTTCTTTCGTACAGAATCTTTCAAAGATTTCATAACTTTTTATCCTGTTGTGACGGTCATTGTTGCAGTTAATTTGCTTCTTTGGCTGTTCAGTGGATTTTTAGAGATTCCACTTTTTGTCCGTTTCGTCGATTTCGGTGTAGGGTTCAACCTAAAGATATCAAATGGAGAATGGTGGCGTCTCTTTACACCCATCTTCCTTCATGACCAAAGTTCAGTCGGACACGTACTATTTAACAGTTTCTCTCTTGTGTTGTTCGGGCCGGCACTTGAACAAATGCTCGGTAAAGTTAAGTTTATGATTGGATATGTAGGTGCAGGGGTTATTGGCAACATTGGGACCTATTTGTTTGCACCAGATATTTATTTACACCTAGGAGCATCAGGCTCCATTTACGGTCTCTTTGGATTCTACCTCTTCATGATTTTGTTCCGACAACGATTAATTGATGAATCCAGTAAGCAAATCGTAACTGTCATCTTAGTAATTGGCATAATTATGACGTTTCTCCGTTCTGGTATCAACATTTACGGCCACTTATTTGGATTTCTTGGGGGACTTCTGTTAGCGCCTCTTCTACTTATCAACGCCAAACCTTTCTCTCCTTGGAGGAATGAGCGGAGGAGACGTGATGATCATGAGTATGGCTTTGACCCGAACCGGTGGTCGAAGCGAAATCAACTGAAGCGTAAGTATACGCGTTATGCCATCTGGGCGGTCATCCTTATTATTCTGCTCCTTGGATTGATTAAGCCATTCTAATTAAACAAAAAGACCGCCCTGTTAGCAGGACGGTCTTCTTTATTCTTTAGCGATTATTTGAGTTTGATGGGCGTTTGTTGCCTTGGAATTTGCGGTTACGAGAGCCGCCACTTCCACCTTTGCCACTACGGTTACGATCGCCGCCACCGCGGTAAGATTTATCACCGTATTTCTTAGGACCATAGTTACCTTTCTTGCGGTCAAAGTTACGTCCGCCATTACGGCCTCCGCCTTTACCACCACGAGGTCCTTTGACACTGATTGGCGCGATAGAAGTTAGCTCAACAGGTACATTGCGGCGTTTCTTCGTTAGCATCTTCAATGCTGCAGAAACAACCGTTGCAGGATCATACTGCTCAAGCAGTTCGTCTGCTGTACCACGGTAAGAGTCAAGATTCTCATCTTCAACAGCTTTCACAAGCTTATCTTTCGCAATTTGCTGTTGGCCTTGAAGCGCCTCATCAAGTGTAGGCATCTGTAGGCGTGTCATCTTCTTCTGAGTTGTCTTCTCAATGATACCTAGGTGTCCAGTTTCTCTTGGTGTTACGAAGGAAACTGCATACCCTTCTTTACCCGCACGACCTGTACGTCCAATACGGTGTACATAGCTTTCTGGGTCTTGAGGGATATCAAAGTTGTATACGTGCGTTACGCCAGAAATATCAAGACCACGTGCTGCAACGTCTGTTGCTACTAGTACTTCGACACCACCGCGCTTAAATTTCTTCAGTACCGACATACGTTTTCCTTGGGATAGGTCACCGTGAATTCCTTCAGCGCGGAAGCCACGAGCACCAAGGCCATCTGTAATTTCGTCTACACGTTTCTTCGTGCGACCGAATACGATGGCAAGCTCTGGTGTATGAACATCAAGCAAGCGCGTTAGCGTATCGAATTTCTCGCTGTCTTTTACTTCAACGAAGTATTGGTCAATCTTATCAACTGTAAGCTGTTTTGCTTTCAGTTTTACCGTTTCTGGCTTCTTCATCATGTTTTGTGCAATATCGTGGATTGCCTTAGGCATCGTGGCAGAGAACAATAGTGTTTGTCGTTGCATCGGAATCGCCTTAAGGATGTCCTTGATATCATCAATGAAGCCCATGTTAAGCATTTCATCCGCCTCATCCAATACAGTTGTATGAATGTTTGAGAGTTGGATTGTGCCGCGACGAATATGGTCAAGTAGACGTCCTGGTGTAGCTACAACCACTTGTGGTCCAGCTTTCAGTTCGCGAATTTGGCGACCCATATCTGTACCGCCGTAAACAGGAAGGATCTTAACCCCTTTATATTTACCATATTTATGAAGTTCAGTTCCAACCTGCATAGCAAGCTCACGAGTTGGTGCAATGACAAGTCCTTGAACCTTCTTCATGTCTTGGTTGATCTTCTCGATCATCGGAATACCAAACGCCGCTGTTTTCCCGGTACCTGTCTGTGCTTGACCGATTACGTCTCTTCCGTCCATTGCTAGCGGTATGGTTTGTTCTTGTATAGGTGTTGCCTCTTCAAAACCAAGCTCTAAAACAGCCTTAAGAACCGGCTTTGAAAGTCCTAATGAATTAAATGTTGTCACTTATATTTCTACTCCTTTATTGTCTTCTTTGTATCCCAAAGAAAAACACGTAAAAAAAGCCGTCCCCATACATATCAAGGAAGAGGCTTTCGGTACGATTGCTTTTTTTCCATTCTATCACACTCGACGCTCGTCGGCAATTGAACTTGTTAAAGATGGAAATGCTTTTCCCTCTAAACCGTGGTAAAATAAGTATATCTTGTATCAGGAGTGGTAAGTTGGATAAACCTTCCTTCAGCCCGTATTTCGCTATTGGTATTGGTGTTCTGTCTGTTTCGAGTGCAGCCATCTTCGTAAAGCTTGCGAACGGCACGCCTCCATCTATAATCGCAATGTATCGATTGGTGATTGCCGTCTTACTTATGCTTCCTTATGTAGTATTTTCTAAACGCCACGAATTTAAACACATATCTAAAAAAGACTGGATTTACTCTGGACTAGCCGGCGTTTTTCTAGCATTTCACTTTATTCTTTGGTTCGAGTCATTGAGGTATACGTCTGTAGCAAGTTCGGTCGTTCTCGTAACGCTTCAGCCTATCTTCGCCTTTATTGGAACCTACATTTTCTTTAAAGAAAGGTTTACAATTGGGGCGTTAGTTAGTATGCTCATA
The DNA here is from genome assembly GCF_000425205.1 of Pontibacillus halophilus JSM 076056 = DSM 19796. Classification (GTDB taxonomy): domain Bacteria; phylum Bacillota; class Bacilli; order Bacillales; family BH030062; genus Pontibacillus_A; species Pontibacillus_A halophilus. Next base: position 17,804 of record NZ_AULI01000014.1, read on the forward strand.
GCCATTACAGGTAGCGTTCTGATTAGTTGGGGCGACTTTCAAATTAGCGGCTGGGCATTGTTTGGGGATATCCTCGCTTTAGCCGGAGCAATTATGGTTACAGGGTATTTCCTTCTTGGTCAAGGAATTCGAAAGCGACTTTCTCTTATGACCTATACCTTTATCGTGTATGGAGCGAGTTCTCTTACATTAATCGGATACAACTTGCTCCTTAACCAACCTTTTACTGGGTTTCCAGCTGATCATTGGCTCCTATTCCTAGCCCTTGCCATCATCCCGACTTTCTTCGGTCACACGCTGTTTAACTGGGCCTTAAAATGGGTAAGCACATCTACGATATCAGCAAGCATTTTGTTTGAGCCAGTTGGTGCGTCTATTTTGGCTTATTTCATACTCGGAGAACAAGTGACCCTAACACAATGGCTTGGTGGGACGATTATTCTTCTAGGGCTTGGCTTATTTATCTCTTCCACCTCTCGGAAGCGACGAGCAACACCCCCTTCTCCTTCACATGAGGGCGAGGGATTTCATTGATATTTATAAAGCAGGTGAGTACATGCATATTCAACTAATGACTGACAGCGGTGTAGATTTACCTCAACATTTGATTGAGAAATTCGAGCTCCACATCGTTCCATTAAACGTCATCTTTGGTGATGACAGCTATCGAGCTGGTGTAGACCTTGATCTTGAAACGTTCTTCGAAAAGATGAAAGCATCCTCCGAGCTGCCTAAATCATCAGCGCCAGCGCCTCATACGTTCTATGAAGCGTACAAAGCGGTAGACCCATCAAAGCCGATTTTGATGCTCTCCCTTTCTGAAGGATTGAGCAGCGCCTATCAGAACGCCCTCATGGGGAAAGACATGCTCTTAGAGGAAGAACCTGACCGACAAATTGAGGTTATTAACACAAAGACCGCTACATGCGGAATGGCGTTAATGGTTCAAGAAGCTTATACGAGAATCCAAGAAGGATACACGTTTGAAGATTTAACGATCCACATGGAACAACGAAGTGAAAAGGTCGCTACTCTAATCGTGCTTAAGACGCTTGAGAACCTAATTAAAGGCGGACGATTAGACCGTGTGAAAGGAGCTCTTGCACGAACGCTTAACATTAAACTCCTTATGCACGGAAGTGAGGAAGGAAAGATTGAGTTGACTGAGAAAGTACGAGGGAACAAGAAGGCAATGCGTCGATTTGTCGACCAAGTTTCTGAGTACTCAAAGAACTTTGAGGATAAGGTGATTGCACTTTCCCACGGAAACAATGAAGAAAGGGCTAAATCCCTTCTTCAGGAATTCAAAGACCGTTATCACTTTAAAGACACCATTCTTTCTGACATGGGTCCTTTGATTGCCACTTACGCAGGTGAAGGCGGATTCGTCATTTCCTTCTTTAAAGATTAAACCTTAACGATGAAGAGCCCCATTCAGCTGAATGGGGCTCAGCTTGTAGAGAAACCCTGTGTTTTTCTGCAAGCTTTTTTGTGCCTCTAGGAGCGCGAGACCATTCCCTTTCCTCGGACGAACGCCCAATTCTCCTCGGGGAGACCGCCCTGCGGGGCCTCGGTCGCCCGTTTTTCCGCAGGAGTTGAATGGTCTCGCGCTCCTTACTGAAAAAGGGCTCTCTTTCATCAATCATCCAGCCTCTAAGGCCAGGTGAAGAGCAATCTTACACGAATACTATTGTTCTCAGACTGCTGTTCAAAAAATAAGGCTGTCGAGAACTCCCTCGATAGCCTGAATCCCTTTCAATTGAAAGGACGCTTTTCTTATAACGTTTCATATGCAGGCTTCTTAGCCAACAAGGACAAGAGCGCTGCAATCGCAGGAAACAAGAGCATTACAAGAAGAATCTCTTGATACCCTCCATACCAATCGAAGAAAGCACCAAAAGGCAATGGCCCAAACGCAGAACCAAGCACCATCACCGTTTGGGCCACACCTTTAATACTTCCAAGGTGTTCCCGACCGAAGTAGTTGGGCCAGACGATGGAAAGCACGATCCGTTCGAACCCATTTACAATCCCCCACACGACCCCATACACAATAGCTCCAGTTGTCGTGCTTACACCGAGTAGAAGAACTAGAGCCAAGACATGGCCGGTAAATGTGAGCGCAAGTACATAGCGTACTTCAATCCGATCAACAAGATAACCAACGAAAAAGGTCACCGGAAAGCCAACAATGGCCATTAGCGACAAGATCAACGCCGCCAAGCCATCACCTAATTCCTTCTCGCCCATCAAGGATACCAAGTGAAACGTGACTCCTGTATTGACCAAGGCAGGTAAACTCACACAGAAAAGGATAAACCAAAACGCCTTCGTCCGTATCGCTTCGTTTAATCGCCAGCTTGTTTCATTGATTTCGACCTGCTGTTCTTCTTCACCTCTGTCCACTTCATGAGAAGAGACCATTCCTTTAATCACGTATAGGAATGAGACGACAGTGAAGGCTGTAAAACCAAGCCTGACGCTTACAATCCACACTTGATCAAACGTTTGATCAAGAGGAAATGTAAAGGCAACAACAGTAGTGAGCAACGAAACAACGAACGTCCACGCCATTCTGGGTCGATACAAGAAGGGGTTCTGTATACTTAACCGCTTCGCACTCCCACCATCCGGCCGCTCCCCTATTTGAAGAGGCTGATTACGCACAAGCCAAACTGTTAATGGAACAAAGATTACAGCAAGTGCCGCTCCCCACACAAACCATGTAACACGCCAACCATATGCATCAATGAGCCAGTTGTTCAGTGGCGGTAACAGCGCGGAGCTTAGGAATCCTCCTATCGCCATCACACTTAAAGCTCTCCCCCTCTTCTGTATAAACCATTGCGGAACGAGTGTATTTGGAATTAATGTGAGAGATCCCTGTCCAAATAGGCGCAACATATAAAATCCAAGAAACATCATAAAAGGTCCAAGGATGAATCCATTCCAGAAGCAAGCCAACGCAAGTAACGTTCCCGCTATCGCCATCATCACACGTTGCCCAAATCGATCGACGAGGCGTCCAACAAGGAAGAGCGTTAAGCCAGCACCGAGAGTAGCCGTTGAGTACAACCCAGAAACATACGTCCGACTATAATTAAATTCACTTATGTAAGAATCAATAAAAATAGAGACCGAATAGGTTTGACCCGGTCCCGAGAAGAATACCCCTAGCCCTGCAATCATTACAATCACCCATCCGTAAAAGAATGGGGGTTGAACTGGGGGATAATGTGTCGTTTCTTTATTGTTCAACGCGCTCCCTCCTGACCGGTGACAGTTGCAGAAAGTTGTGTACGACCTGAAACGCAATTTCTCGATCTTCATCTAGGCAGACGAGATGCTTTGAGTTTGCTAGGAAGGTGATCCCTATTACAGCGTCTCCGATGCATTCACTTAAGTAATAAGCCGTCTGTTTCGGCACAAGAGCATCTTGTTCTCCTTGTACGATGTACGTTGGACATTCAATCTCACTTAGACAAGGTGCGGTCGCCTGTACACATTTCCTAAACTCGAAAACGGACCGAATCGGTGTCTTTCCTACCTTGTGTCGGTATCGTTTGTACAGGACATCCTGTTCCCACTCCCCTCGAAAGCCATTTCTCGCCATCGAGGCAATGTCTGTAATGAATTGGACGGGTTCGATGTATTTGGCCGATGCGGATAAAAGGACGAGCTTGTCAACTTTATGATTAGCAGCAAGGTAAGCCGCAATCATCCCTCCCATCGAGAATCCAACTACGTAGACAGTGGAACATTCTTCATAAAGTTCCATAAGCGCCTTTTCTGCTGCCTCTATCCATTGTGTATACGGTACATGGTCCATCTGCTCAATCCCGTGCCCCGGCAAGGTTGGAATGGAAACATACCAGTCTTCCCTTTCCTGTAAATATTGGGCTAATGGCTCCACTTCGTAAGGTGCTCCTGTATATCCGTGGAGAAGTAAGCAACCAATCAATTGTACCCTCTCCTTTCCCAATCCTATCTACAAATAAGAAATTCAACCTTGCAGACGGGGCAAGGTTGAACGTTTCATGCTTAGTAGGTACACTGCTAAATTTTAAATCCTTTCACGAACGAGCTTAACCCTTTCACAATAGGACTGAATTGATTAGCCGTGTTCGCCATCTGCCCCATCGTCGATAGCATCTTGTCTAAGTCAAGCTGCCCGTTCTTATCTTGAAAGTATTGAACAAATCCTTTCTGTTGCGGCTGCCCTTGGTTCTTTCCTTGGCCTTGCTGAGGGTACTGTTGCAATGAATAGTATGGGTCCCACTGTGATGGCTGAGGCGGCTTCTGGAACTGTTCGAAAGGCGTTTTAAAGACTGGTGGCTGAGGTTGTTGGGATTGCTGAACGGGCTGATAACCTGGAGCTTGAATTTGAACAGGGGGTTGTTGAGGCATATATCCTCCCTGATATGGCGGATAGTACCCTTGCCCCCCTTGCATATATGGCGGGAACGGCTGTTGAGGGTAGGGATACTGAGGTGACGGATTCATGGAACACCCCTCCTTCACTACAAATCGATTTCACCTATAGCCTATGTTTGAAGAAGGGAATGTGTTATGCCTAGCGTCACTTTTTCTCCTCTACCGTGTCTATCCGTACATTTTAATTCCCGTACTAGACTGTTCCTTCAATAGTTCTTTCATCCTTCTCTTCTGTACGCCGAGTACGAGCTTGTTGCCAATGTAAGTAGCAGGTGTACCGTACACCCCATAAGACCTCATTTCCTTGGCATAAGCTTCGTCTTCGGATATATTCTTCTCAACGTATTGAACCCCCCATTCATTGAGCTGGGCCAATACCGCTTCGCAATGTATGCATCCTGTGCTCGTGAAGATGGTGACTTGTGGGTGACGCATCGATAAACCTCCTCTTATTGTTCACATATCAAGTATCTATATCATTTCAAATAAAATCCAATTAGTTCTTAGACCAACTTCCCCTTATAACCGGACATTAAACTTCCCACACTGGTCTAAAGACCTAAGAATAAGGGTTCGAATAAAACGAGCATATAAAAACAGCCAGCAGTGTCTGCCGACTGTTCTTAACTCGGTTGTAAGAATCGTTTCCTTATATAGAAAGGCTTAAAACTTTAACAGCTCATTTAAGTTAAGACTTCACAAGTTCAGAGATGGGCGTGTTCCCACTGATGAGATCATAGGACTTTCTTACGGCAGAATTGTTCCTTAGTAACTGAACCATAACTGAAGCAACGTCTTCACGCGGAATGTTACCAAATTCCACACCATTTTCTGAGATTTCCACTTCGTTTATACCAGGTTCGTTTGTCAGACCACCAGGACGCACAATTGTGTAATCGAGATTGGTTTGATTTCGTAAGTAGTCGTCCGCACGTCCTTTCGCATATAAATAATGCTTCAAGTCATCCGGACCTTTCTCAGGTGTGTTAGCGGCAATGGAACTAAGCATTACGAAGCGCTTCACCCCGTATTGTTGGGCGTGCTCCATGGCTTTAATTGCACCTTCCTGGTCTATGAGGATCGTCTTGTCCGCACCAGTATTCGGACCAGACCCTGCAGCAAATACAACCGCTTCGGCTCCGTGATACGCTTGCTCGAATTCATTCTCCAAGTCACCTAGCACTGTCTTTACCCCTTTATCTTTAAAGCGCGACACTTGCTCGCGGTTACGTACCATCGCGATTGGTTCGTGTCCTGCTTCTTTCAGCTTGTCAACGACGTGTGTACCTACTTGGCCATTCGCTCCGATTACGAGTACATTCATCTTCAACGCCTCCTTCTACTAATCTTCCATAGCGGTTCCCTGTACAGCTGCCTTCTAAACAGCACAACAAAAGCGGAGACCCTTTCAGTGGGGTCTCCGCTTTATTTACGATCTATCCTTCTAATTGGTCGGCATATTTCCCGAGTCTCTTCAAGAGCTTTGCAGCCGTTTCTTTCTCTTCCTGACTCAGTCCATCCGTGATTTCCTCGATTTGCTGCCAATGAGTAGGGAAGATTTGATTCAATAGGCTAATCCCTTCTTCGGAAATGGATGCATACGTAATGCGTCTATCTTTCGGGCACGCTTTACGATTTAAATAGCCTTTCTTCTCAAGCTTGTCTACGACGTACGTAATGCTTCCGCTCGCAAGTAGAATTTTCTCTCCGATTTTCTGTAAAGGCTGGTCTCCTTGATGGTATAAAAGTTCCAATACCCCAAATTCAGTCGGGTTCAAGCCATGCGTTTGTATATCATCTTTCACTCTATCCGATATAGACCGATAAGCTTTCGAAAGGACGACAAATAATTTAAGGGACGGGTCCTCTTTCTTCTCTTGATAGTTTACTTCTTGGTCCATAAGCTCAGCCTCTCCTCTAGTCTATGAATTAAAATCAGTATAGACGCATCTAGAATATATTGTCAAACCTGACACAACAGTGTTTGAACGGTTTTAGGAGGTTCATGACTTGTGGCATAATAGAGCGTACAACCCTTTGACCAGAGAAAGAAGTGACCATCATGCTAGAAGATAACGGGGAGCGGGTAATCCCTCAATATATGAAGCCTTCAAATAATATGCTGCTTGAGCATATGGCTCGGTACCAATTCGCCCTTCCTTTCTTAGAAGGTAGAGTCTTAGACTTATCCTGTGGTGCAGGCTATGGAACACATATGATTGCCAAACAACGAAAAAATGAAGTACATGAGGTTATTGGCGTAGACATTGACCCCGATGTTGTTCACTATGCTAAAGGGGAGTACCGTCATCCACACGCCTCCTATCAAGTTGCCGATGCAACCGATGCAGAATTAGCCAAGCAGCTCGGAACGTTTGATGCAATTGTTAGCTTTGAAACGTATGAGCATATTGTGGATGAGAAAGCCCTCTTAGATAATTATGACCGCTTACTAAAGCCCGGTGGCACCTTAATTGTTTCAACGCCTTTTGGACAGGGACGAGGAAAGGAATGCCAATCCCCGTTTCATGTTCATCAAATTACAGAGCATGAATTTCATCATTTGTTTGACGAGTATCCGTTCGATCATAAGGAATTCTATTATCAGAAAGGGGTGCTCGTTGCACAGGAACCGCGGGAGGACGTTCGATACCCACTTGGAATTGTCGTATGTAGAAAAGCGAGGAACGTTTGATAAGTCACGTTCCTCGCTCCTCTTTATGCAGCCTCTAAATTCCCACAAATCATCAATCGATTACGATCAGGATCTTCAATAATAAACCATCCGAAATTCTCGTGATGTTCAATTTCTCGCACAATCTGAATCTCCTTCTCCTTCACCCACTCATAACTTTGATAAAGAGAGTGAGCGAAAAGGTTAAACGTAGGTTGATTCGTTGGCACAAGCTCTGCCGTATCATCAAAGGCATGATCATCAAGCGTCAAGAACACACCCTCCCGAACTGGCACATTAAATATAGGAGAATGAACCGCCGTTTCATCATAAGGAAGTTCTAACAGTTCACAATACCACTTAGCAGAAACTCTCAAATCGGAACAATGTACAAATACCGCATGGACACCTGGGACGATTGTCGATTCCATTTCAACTCCTCCTTTTCTTACACATTTCTCGATTGCGCCTGAAATTCCTTTTTCTCCGTTAAGCGAAGTAGCCTACTCACAGCGGAAAGGACGAGGCCGAGGAGAGAAATCCAAAGCGGTTGCCACGGAACGAAAACAACGAGTACAATTTGACAAACCATCAGTACCACGGTAGGCCAACGCTCTTGGCTACCACCCTTATTAAGGACACCTCTTGTCTGCTTGTATGACAACTGCGCTAGTTGTTGAAAGACTACAAAATAGAACAAGAGAACAGCTGCGACTACACCATAGGATTGAAACGTCATGTTGGCAAGGTAGATAACGGGAATCGCCACGATTGCCAATCCGCTGTACACCCATTTCGAGAACGCTTTGACCCACTGATTTATGTTCGTCGGCATCGTTCTAAGAATTGGCTTTGACAGTACGCTGTAAAGAAAGCTTCCGAGCATTGTAGTATAGATAAGAAGAAGTAGCATAATGGAAAGGCTAAAACCGAATTTCCCAAGAGGTGCAACGCCATAAAGAAGGATTGCTGTCACAAAGGCGAGGGAGCCAATGGCACTTAGCTGCTCATAAAAGTAAAGACCCAAAATCCTATGGTACATCGCATTCGACTTGTACTTGAACGGCTTCTTCCACCAATTGAATCGGAGCAACCGGAAGGCTCCCCGATTCTGAGAAGGTGTGTCTAAGCCCACAGGTTTCAAGACAACGTTGACGACCCACATGTTCCATATTTGACGATCACTATCTCGAATGACCCGCTCCCAATCAACATTCACGAACTTGGTGCGAGCCGAGTAGATGAAGAGTGAGCCCCACACTACAAGAGATGGGACCCACGCGTATGACAAGGATTCAAATACGACATACGATAATCCGTTAATAAGAGCCAATAGAATCGCGAAAGAGACAAATAATCCAAGCCTCAACAGGAAAGGAAATTGATAGAATCTCCATTGAATAAGTAAAGATCCCCCGTAAAGCACAATCACCACAATTCCAAAGGTAAGTAGAAAGCTAGTGGATAAAGGGGTGATCAGCGCAACTGCCGCACAGAGGAATACGACAACCAATGCCGTTAGACAAACGTGAGATAGTAAACTTAGAACCCAGATTCGCTCCCGTCTCATAGGCAATAGGCTCATCACATGTTCTCCTCGCGAGAAGAGTATCCCATTCCCACGAAAGCTTGCCCCCACACTTCGCATGATGGCAAGTGCCATGACAGAAGTAAGCGCCGTAAACAGTTCAGCTTCCAAACGAGTGAAAAAGCTTCCGTACGGTTTAAGCTGGTCGTAGGCGATAATCCCTCCTAGCACAAGGAAGAAGAGAAGATAGGTGCCTGTTACACGATCAATAGTTAAGTCGAAGACCATCTTATACATTCGACGCTTCTTCTTCCATCTATTCGACCGCATCCATTTATACGTCTCCCACTCCCGTTTAAAGGGGTTCATGTGGCGTTCTCCTTTGGATTCCCTTAAATTCATTCATTGTTCCACTTTGAACGAGGCGACCATTCTGTAAGAGAAGGTATGCGTCACACAAGTCTTCTACAATCTTCATCTGATGGGAGGTAAGCAAGACCGTAAGCCCTTCTCTTACTCGTTCTTGCAACTCTTCCATTAATGTCTTGGCAGCATATAAATCAAGTCCCATGAAGGGCTCGTCAATGAGTAACAAAGCAACATCCGGAAGCAAGGCGCATATCGTTTGCACCTTCTGCCGCATCCCCTTCGACAGCTCCTCTGGATATACATGCAGCTTATCTTCAATCTCAAATTTCTTCACATATGTATGCACTCGCTCACCTAGCGTGGACTGAGACAATCCATGACTCTTGCCGAACAATTGAAAATGTTGATAAACCGTCAACTCCGACAAGAGCATGGGTTCTTCAGGTATGTAAGAGAATCGCTGCTTGTACGCTAGGTAATCCCCATCCAACTGAACACCATCAAGCTTAATCTCTCCGTCTTTCCTGTCCTGTACACCCATAAGCGTACGAAAGAGCGTTGTCTTTCCTGCCCCGTTATGACCTACAAGTGCCGTAATCTTCCCTCGCTCAAGCTCGAGGTTAATGTCATCTAACAATAGATTCTGACCAATTGTGACGGTAATTCCTGTTCCAGTTAGTAAACTCTCCATAGAGTCACCCCCTCCCCCATCCATTATATTCCACGTCACACAATCTAAAAAGCCCTGCCGGAGCAATTTCCAGCAGGGCTCTATTCTTTACGTATAGGATGTACTCAGGAGGAGTTTACTCCTCATCAGAAGAAGAATCTTCGCCAGAACCGTCCTCAGAGGATTCCTCGCCGCTATCTTCCATTTCAGTTTCAGATTCTTCTGTGTTGCCTTCCTCAGAATCCTCGCCGCCATCTTCGCCACAAGCACCTAATACGAGAGCAGAACTTAGTAAAACAGTCGATAATAACTTCTTCTTCATCGTTTCCTACCTCCTTGAGATTCAATAGAATACACAGCGATTATATCCCATATCCATTTTTTGAAAACCTTTCCTGTGACGTATTTAGAATTTATTTACATATTATTTACCTGAAATACACGTTATCATAGAAACGTAATCTTACGTAGGAAAGGGGGCCTATACTTTGAGTAACCAACAAATCAAATGGCTCATTCTACTGCTACCAAGCTTTGTAATTGGACTATGGGAATATTGCCGCCATGAATTCCTACTTTCCGTTGTTTCGATGACGATGGGGAACTGGCTTTCTCCCTTTATCGTTTTTATCGTGACGTTCATTGTCGGTCGACGATTATTTCGAATTATGGAGAACAATGAAGAAGCTCTAAAAGAAACCAAGGCAAAGGAAGCCGTATTAGAAGAGCGTCAGAAGATTTCTCAGGAGTTACACGATTCAATCTCACAATCCTTATTCCTACTATCCGTACAGGTCAAGCAGTTAGAAGGAAGCGCAGAACAGAAGAAAAAAATTGATCAAACGATTGAGTGCATTCAACAAGAAGTTCGATATTCCATACGCACATTACGTACCCCTCCTCCCCAAACCATTGATTTGAAAGAGGCGTTACATTCATTCGCTAAACAAATTGAAGAAGAATCTGCTACGATACAAGTAAACGTACAGTGGGAGATAGCACCGACTGAGCTTAGCGAAGAGGAGCAACTTCATCTCTACACGATGATTCGGGAAGGAATGGTCAACTGCCAAAAGCATGCCATCTCTCCTACGTCTATGAAAGTCTTCGGAAAGTCTACCTTCGATGGTTGGGAAGTCTTTGTCACAGACAACGGAGAAGCACCCAATACGTTAGGAACGACACCGGATAACCATTTTGGACTTCGATTTATACACGAACAAGCCGCTCGCCACGGGTGGGATGTCTCTCTTTCAAGACTCTATGAAGAGACAGTATTACGCATTACAAAGGATGAAAGCTATGACAGAGCGAACGCGCGTCTTAATCGCTGACGATCATGTTCATGCCAGAGAGGCAATTCGAGAAATACTATCCGCATACGGCACCTATGACATTGTGTCAGAGGCTAGCAACGGGGAAGAAGCAGTAGCCGCTACGATTGCACTTCAACCAGAACTCGTGCTCATGGACATTAACATGCCTAGCGTGGACGGATTCGAGGCGACTCGTCAAATAAAACGACAATCCCCTGAAACAAAAATCATTATGTTGACAGTCTCAGAGGATAGCACCCATTTATTCCAGGCTTTGAAAGAAGGAGCGCAAGGCTATTTGCTAAAGAATATCGGCTTAACAGAATGGGATCGTTACATACAGGCTGTACTCGATGATGATACCCCTTTCTCCAAACAATTGATTCAAGAAACTCTTCAATCTCTTGTAAGTTCGAAAGAAACGAAGCCAAATCCACTCTCTACTAGGGAACAACAAGTGCTAGAGTTGGTTGTGGCTGGCGCATCAAATCGAGTGATTTCGGAGCAGTTGTATATTTCTGAACACACCGTGAAGAATCACATCAAAAGCTTGTTACGGAAATTAAATGTGCATAATCGTGTTGAGTTGGTACGGGTTGCCTATAAGAATGGGTGGATTACGTAGACATCGAACTAAAGAATACCTCAGATAGAAGGAAATAGTTTCGATTCCACACTAAAAAACAGAGCGATTGAATGTCTCCATCCAACCGCTCTGTTCTTTAGTTTACTTCAATTTCTTGTTCAGTGTGGCCGTGTACCTCATCGTTCTCGTAGTGTAGTTTAAAGACATACGTCCCGCTTTCATCAAGCTGAACGTCAGCCACATATTCGCCAGCATTAGCTTCAGTCGTATCAATGTACATGTGTCGCTCAGCGCCAACTTTCCAAATTTCGTAGCGAACCATCATATCTGTAACAGGTTCGTCACCTTTTTGGAGCTGTGTCTTAACCTCAGTTGCTGAGCCGGCCGTTAGCTCTTTGATACCTGTTAAAGTAGGCTCTATTTCATCTCCATGCCCGTGTCCGTGGCTATGATGATCATGACCGCCTTCGTCACTCGCATCTCCAACATCTGAGTGTGCGTGACTCTCCTCTTCTGTCCCTTCTACTGTCACTTCTGTAGAAGGCATCGTATGAATTTCTTTCGCATTGGTATGAGGGATGATGGTATAGGTTCCAGCTTCCTCAAATGTATAAGGTAGTGTATACATTCCTTCTCCTTCAGAGGATGCCTTCTCTTTCACAACCGTGTTCTCACCTTGTAGAACTTCGAATTCTACATCCGCATCTTCAACTGCATCATAGCCAGACTCTTCGTTTCCGTATGTAACTTCGGCTTGAAGCACGGTTTCTTCTCCAGCTTGAATCGTTTCAGCAGCAGTCGTAAATTCCACCACTACTTCTTTAATCGCTTCTTCTTCTGTATTTTGATTTGTTTCTTCGCCTTCGCTTTCTCCACATGCTGCAAGCACAAGCACGCTCAGTAAAGACATCGAAAGGATGAACTTTCTCATATGAATCCTCCTTATTGTCATGCTCACCCCATTGTACACCCGTTAAGGTCTTCCCCCCTATGACCCGAACGGGCTATTATTATGTCCAATTTATGACGGTTCATCCGCGAATATAAATGACATGTGGTTGCGCAACATAACCATCTCACTTGGCGTGGAAGTATGAATTTCACCATCTGTATCGACTTGCATTTCATCTTTCGTCTCAATGGTAACGGAATCTGCCTGCATGTAGAAGATGTCTTGAAGTTCTTCTTCTCGCTTCCACGGTCTGTTCAACGAAAGAAGCTCCTGAAAGGACTTAAGGGTTGAATTCTTAACAATAAGAACATCTAGCTTCCCGTCGTTAACATAATTGTGTGGTAGTGGGATTTGCCTTGTTCCGATGTATCGACCGTTCAATACAAGTACAAGCACAGCCTCTTCATCCAACACTTGTTCTCCGTCATTAAGCACCATACGAAATGAAAACGGCGTTGCTTGCTGAATGGTTTTGAAAGCGCTAATAAAATAACTCAATGGGCCAAAGCGCTTCTTCTGACGTTGGTCAATGTTCTCCGATGCTTCTGTAATCATCCCAATCCCCCAGAAATTCACGAAATATCGCTCATTCGCTTGGGCCACATCAACAGGTGCTTGTCTTCCATTCAGAATGGAACGAGCTGCGTCCTCAAGGTTCTGAGGCATGCCGAGCATCCGACTAAAATCGTTACACGTTCCTCCAGGGAGAATGGCGACTACCGGGCGTTTCTCAAGCGGAGCTAATGCGTTGACTGCATCGTGAATCGTTCCGTCTCCACCAAGGAGGTACACAATGTCGACCTCTTGCCCTCTTGATTTCAGCTCATCTATAAATTCTTCTTTACTGCTAGTGTGAATCGTGACTAACTCTTTCACATGCTGAACGAGTATTGGCAATGTCGACGTAAGCTTCTGTTCGACTTCACCCTCTCCAGACGCACCATTATAAAGAAATAGTCCTTTTTCATATTCCATATCCGCTCTCCCTCCAACTCTTAATTCCTAGTATGTATAGTTGCCCCATAGCCCGTAACCGAAACCTAACCACAAAGAAGTTCGTATGGGAATTATTCCTAACAAGGATAGAACAAATCCACTAACACCAGATGAAAGGGATTCAAAAGACCCTTATTTCTCCCTTCTTCAACGAGGGTTCATGTTACAATAGATGGGAAATGACAAGGAGAGGTGATACGAGATGTTCAAGAAGATTGCTTCCGACGCGCTAGGGTTGAGTGATGTAGGTACGGTTGTAAAGCCAGAAGATTACGATAAAGTGGACGCCGACGATTATGTGATGCATGAAGACAACGAGAAAATTTACTTTGTGATTAAATCGAAAGCGGATGAGTATTGCTTTACGAATCGCGCCTTAATCCACTTGGATGGGGAAAGTGCTATGAGCAGTAAACGAGTGCTGAAACGCTACGATTATTACAAGAATAAAATCTCTAATGTCTTTCTTGAAACAGCGGGAACAGTCGATATGGATGTAGAAATTAAATTCCATCTCGGGAATGCCCAGTTCGACATCGACGTACACAAGAAGCAGATTGAGGACCTGAAAGACCTCTACAAATCTCTCATCAAGATTGCCGAGCTAATAGATGAGAAAGAAGAGTATCACAACTTCTCAAAGAAGAGCCTTGAGCTTGCTTCTTCAACCATTAATAGAAGTGACAACCGAGAAAGTCAGCTTCACGAGGAATTTAAGCAAATTAACCAGATTGCTTTCTCCTGGATGAAGAATGCTAAAGAGCAATACATTGTCAAAGACTTTGGCCATGTATTCGAAAAATATATAAACAATTAATACGACGGCCTCGAGTCACTCCTCGAGGCCTTTTCTACACATAAAGGTTTACTTTATATCGCTAGCTGAACCCCTAGAGTAATCGATCAACGATACTCTAACAATGATTTACGAAATGAGGTGTACATATGGATGAAATTGCAATCATTTCTGATATTCACGGGAATATGACCGCGCTCGAAGCGGTCTTAGGTGACATTCAGTCAAGAGGAATAGGGCAAATCTATTGCCTTGGTGACTTAATCGGGAAAGGACCCCATGGAGAAGAGGCCATCAAGCGAATTCGAGAAACGTGTGAGGTAGTCGTGATGGGAAACTGGGACGATGCAATTGTGCAGGAGCACGACAACCCTTATATGAAGTGGCACCAACAACAGCTATCCGACACTTCCATGAATTATCTACGGTCCCTTCCTTTCCACCACGACTTCTACATGAGTGGATACTATATGCGCTTGTATCACGCTTCTGCTAAAAGCGTGCACCACCGTGTCGTTCCTTGGGTGCATTCGAAGGAAGAGAGAGAAGCTATGTTTGAAGATTCACCATATATCGAACCGCTTGTTCCTGGACAAATGCCTGATTTAATCTTCTACGGAGATATTCACGCAGCTTGCACACTCCCAGTATTAGAGAAACGGTCGATTATTAATGTTGGTAGTGTAGGAAATTCGCTTGATTTGCCGAAGGCCACCTACACGATTATTCGAGGAAAGCTTGGTACGGAAACAGCTCCATTCTCCACCGAACTTGTCCGTCTCCCCTATGATGTTGAACATGAAATCCAACTTGCAAAGGCGGCCCACATGCCTGGCTTAGAAGAGTATGCATTGGAACTTCGCGAAGGCATCTACCGAAATGCTAAAAAATAGCTGCGTGTGTGCAGCTATTTTTTTAGGTGAGCGTCACTTGCTTTCGCTCATCTTTCTGGTGCTTCTCATAATAGCGGATCATGGTAGGCACGATATCCTTAAAATCAGGGCAACGTATGGAAGTGTTCGCAAGAAGCGAGCTTAATTCTGACGTATCGTAGTGACCGTCATGCTTAAAATATGGCAGACTTTCTTTCGGGACATGGAGCCATTTCTGAGCCATCTTGAAATTCAAGCCTTTCTCGCATAGCTGGAATGATAGATGTGAAGTTGGTGTTCGTTGCAACAGTCCTTCACTTAGCATTCGATAGACTTCTTTCACTTTATAAGGGCAAGGGTCTGTGACATGAAGTGTTTTCCCAATTGCTCTTCTGTCATGACTCACATAAAGAAGCGTGTCAATCACGTAATCATAAGGAACAAAGTTCCCTTCCCCCTCACCTTCCCCTATGTACGGTATGGTGCGGAAGTGTCTCATACGCCCCAACAAGTTTAAGATAAAGTACGGTCCGTCGAACTTAGCCGTTTCTCCTGTCTCAGAGTGCCCAACTACAATTCCTGGACGAACAATGGTTGTTGGAATCCTAGATTGATTCCGCTGCACGTAAATCTCAGCCTCGTATTTCGTCTCTTCGTAGAAGTTGTGAAAGCCACGATTGTGAGACAATTCTCCTTCATAGATAGGACCAGAACGTCTTCCTGAGACATAAGCCGTGCTCACATACGTATACTGTTCAAGATTTGGAGCTTGGCTAACCCAGTCTGTTACTTGCTTTGTTCCAATGACATTCACTTCATAAGCAGGCTGGAATGGGGTAGCTAAGTCATAAATGGCAGCCAAATGATAGACATGGGTGACTTCTTGAAGAATTCTTCTGTTCGTGGACGCCTGAATGCCTAAGTCAGGCAATGTAATATCCCCTTCAACAATTTCTAATTGATCAAACGTTTGACCAACTCGTTCTCTTATCTCGAGTAGCTGCTCTTCTGCTTGGTTCCGAAAGGAAGGCAGCACTAGGAGATAGCATCGGTCTACGTCCTCTCGCCGCGTTAACAGCGCCTCCACCAATCGACTTGTCAGAAAGCCTGGATATCCTGTGAACAAATAAGAGTTTCCCATCCTTCTTCTCCCCCTCGTAACGAGTTGTTACATGACGATTCCGCCATCAACGTGTAACACGTGACCGTGAACATAGTCAGATTCCCTTGAACATAAGAACAGATAGGCATATGCAACGTCTTTTGGCTTTCCAAGTCTTTGTAGTGGGATTTGAGATTTCAGTTGTTGTACAAGCTCTTTCGGGACAGATTCAACCATGGCTGTCTCGGTAAAGCCAGGCGCAACGGCGTTCACGTTAATGCCTTTTCTCCCTAATTCTTTCGCCCATGTCTTTGTCATCCCAATCACGCCAGCTTTTGCTGCGGCGTAGTTAGTTTGTCCAATATTTCCATAAGCTCCAGAAACGGATGCTGTATTCACAATTTTCCCTTTGCCGGCTTCAGTCATTGTAGGCAGTACAGCCTGTGTACAATTGAAAACTCCGATTAAATTGACATCAATGACTCGGCGAAATTGCTCTGTCGTCATCTTCTTAAGCATTGCATCATCTGTTATTCCAGCATTATTGATTAGACTATCAACTTTCCCATAAATGGATACGGCTTTAGCAACCATTTGAGCTGCACTCTCATGACTCGACACATCCACTACGATAAACGTAACTTCCAATCCCTCTTCACGCAGGGAAGCCACACGTTCTGCACCCACTTCTTCGTTGTAATCCGCAATGACAACAGAAGCCCCTTCCTCCGCAAATGTGCGTGCGGCCTCAAATCCAATCCCGTTCGCACCACCTGTAATGATGGACACATGGTTTGACAGTCTCACCTGATCATCTCCCCCATCTGTACGTTCCACTCTTCACCCTTATTTTCTTTTCCTAATTTTAACATACAACATAAGGAAGCACTCCGCTAATTAAAGCATTTTCTTTGCATTCTCCCTTGGTGTCTCGAAATAATAGACAGTACACTATGACATAAAGGATGAACCATGTTGACCATTAAACTAAGCGTGCTAGACCAGTCGCCCATTATGACGGGTCTAGATGCAAAGGAAGCATTTCGACAATCTACTGAGTTAGCAAAGCGAACTGATGAGCTTGGTTACTACCGGTATTGGGTCTCTGAACATCACAGCTCTCATAGCCTAGCTGGTTCTGCACCAGAAATACTCGTTGCCCACCTCGCTGCAAATACAAATCGTATTCGAGTGGGTACAGGTGGAATCTTGCTCCCTCACTACAGCGCCTACAAGATAGCTGAATCATTTCGTGTACTTGAAAGTCTGTACCCGAACCGGATTGACCTTGGGATTGGCCGTGCACCAGGCGGAATGCCAAATGTTAATTTAGCCTTAAACAATGGCCGGCATCCGAACGTAGAGCATTATCCAAATCAAATTCGCGAATTGATGGCTTATTTGCACGGAGAAGATCCACATGGTTTAAATGTGTACGCAACTCCAACAGGAGATACCGTCCCTCCCATTTGGATGCTTGGGTCAAGTGGAACAAGCGCTCGACTTGCAGCAGACATTGGCGCTTCCTATTCCTTCGCCCATTTCATTAATGGATATGGAGGCACCCGTGCAATGGACCGCTACTTACAGGCCTTTCAACCATCTATTCAACAGAAAGAGCCAAATGGTCTCGTCTCCATTTTCGCTGTATGTGCAGACACCGAAGAACGAGCGGAAGAGCTTGCTTCCACTTTAGACTTGGCTATTCTACGCATCGAATCTGGAAGAGGGAACGAAGGATTTCCAACAGTAGAAGAAGCCAAACAACAGCAGTATTCCGTATTTGAGAAAGAACGTATTCAAGAGAACCGTAGCCGTATGATTGTCGGCTCACAACAGCAAGTAAAACAGCAGATTGAAGCGTTAGCGAGCAGTTATTCCGTTGATGAAGTCATGGTGAACACCATTGTTCACCCACTTGAAGACCGAATCCGTTCTTATGAATTGCTCGCTGAAGCGTTTCAGCTTGAGTCTTAAGTAGAGCGGCTAGAGCCGCTCTACTTTTTTTTAGATAAAGGGATTACAAAGATGAACAAGGAGTGAAGGATATGAAGATTGATCATGTTGTACGGTTTCACCCAGCTCCAGAACGTGCAAACTTAGACCATCCTACCTTACAAATTGCGAATGGTGGTCATCACCCTTCATGGGGGACGTACAATTCACTTGCCCATTTTCAGAATGATGCCTATATGGAGTGGCTCGGAATTAACGACCCAGAACTTGCGAAAGAGTGTAAGAATCCTCTAATTCAAGAAACATACGAGGCTTCTAAAAGAAAAGAAGCGTACACGTTCCAACTTGCCCTTCAAACATCTTCCATCACAGATCACATCCACCATTGGAACGTAGCTGGCATTCCATTTAAGGGCCCATTTGACGGGAGCCGCAAGACCACAAACGGGGAAATCATTCAATGGTCGATGGCATTTCCTTGTAGCGAAGAGGTATTTCTTCCCTTCTTCATAGAGTGGAAACATACGACTGCTCCTGATCCTACACATGTAAACAAACGCCCGCTCTCCCCTATTCAAATTGTACTTCCAAATCTTGATCAAACGTTTGATCAGTGGTCTAAACTCTCTCCATATATGAGTTTGACCCGCTCACATGACTCCTTTCATTGCACCCTTCTGAATGGAAGCTTGCATGTTTCTAGAAGAAATGAATTCGCTATCCACGTCCCTTTCTAAATAAATCCTTTATATAGAGTCATCTTCCTCTTAATCCTCTTTCCCCTTTATCCGATATAAAGAAGGGTACGTACATAGATGACAACACTTAAGACAAAGGGGATTTAAGATGATGAAGCACGTATTACGCATCAGTTTCATGATGTTGCTCCTGTTCATCTCTGCTTGTTCAGCCAATGCTACAGATGAAAGCTCTGTGCCAAGCGTTGGACTGCTGACGACGGAGTCTGGACTAGGAGATGGATCATTTAGTGATTCTGCTCTACAGGGGTTGGAACGAGCAAGAGAGGAACTCGAGGTGACATTTGATTACCGCGAACCACTAGATGGAGACTATGAAGCGAGTCTACGAGAATTAATTGAACGTGACCACGCGTTAATTATAGGCCTTGCCTATCAAACACAGCCGGCCATCGAGAAACTGGCCGAAGAATATCCTGACCAGCAATTTGCCATTATTGATAGTGTATCTGAACTTCCAAATGTATCCTCCATCACATTCAAAGAAAACGAAGGAAGCTATTTAATAGGACTGATTGCAGGAATGCGTACGGAAACGAATGAGGTTGGCTTTATCGGTGGAGAAGACACCGAGGTGATTCAACGCTTTGAAACTGGATTTGTTAATGGCGTGAAAGACGCCAATAAAGAGGCAACCATTCAAACGACGTACACAGGATCCTTCGATGATGACCAACTGGGAGCTGAAGCAGCAAGAAAGATGATTGAGCAAGATGCTGACTTTCTGTTCCCTGTTGCTGGCTATACCGGACTAGGTGTACTCGAAGAAGCCCAGAAAAGCAATATCTATGCATTTGGTGTGGATTCGGACCAATTCTTCCTCGCTGAGAAAGCCGTTGTTACGTCCATGTTGAAACGAATTGATAACGCAGTCTATGACTTGGCTAAATCCGTTGCGGATAAAGAAAGCCTGACTGGAGACCATACAGTACTTGGATTGAAAGAGGATGGAGTTGGACTGGCTCCCATCCGTTTAATACAATTAACGAACGAAGAACAAGAGACGCTTGATGCCGCATTGAAAGAAGGGGAGGAATAAGCGATGACAATTAGAAAACGAATTATTCTCTTATCCTCCATCCCACTCGTACTAAGTTTGGCGCTCATTGGTGTTATTGTCTTTCAGATGGTTGGCGTACAGCAAAGCAATACGAACAATGCCCAAATTCTAATGGATGTTGAAAGTCTAGAAGGGGACATGGTTTCCTCAAGGCAAGCGTTGATGAACTACGCTGTAAATCCTTCAGAAGCCAATCGCAGAGAAGCATCTAGTCTTCTTGAGAGTTTGTCAGAGGAAATGACTGCTGTAGGAGATAGCATCGTAACGAGCGATCAATTGTATTGGCATGAACGAATGTCTACGAAATTCGAGGAACTGAAGACGATTACAAAGAACGCATTAAGCGCTGGACAGAACAACGAGGTGAAACGTCAAGCTGCCCGGACATCTGGACTCATGAATGACGTCATTATGCTGAAGGTTGCTTCACAACAATGGTTTGACGGGAAGCAGAACGAGGCAAAGCAAGCAATTGGAGGTTTATTGGTCTTTACAGGGATTGCAAGTGTTGTCTTAATCGTGATCTCCATCCTTGCATCTTGGAGGCTGAGTACGTCTATTGGCAGCCCATTGAAGCAGCTCTCGCACTATGCTGAAACGATCGCGAATGGAGATTTAACCGTTCAAGTTGATGTTAAGACTTCAACAAAGAACGAAATTGGGCAGCTAAGCGAAGCCTTCCGCATGATGGTGGATAACTTAAGAACAACGGTTATGGCCATCGAGAAGGTTGGAACGCAAGTACGCCAATTTAGCACAGATGTAACGAATGAGATGAACACATTAACAGAAAGTACGTCCCAAGTGGCTGTATCAACCGATGAGCTTGCTCAAGGTAGCCAATCGATTGCAAGTGACATTCAAGATGCGACTCAGCTCGTAAGTCAAATGAATGACCAGTTCACATCAAACCTCGACCGCTCTCAACACTCAAGGGAATCGAGTGAACATGCCCTTCAAAGTGTTCAATCGGGGCAGGTGCAAATACAAAAGCAGCGACAGCTAATGGAAGACAGCGTCGAGGCCACAAGTGAGATTACTCATTCTGTTCAATCGTTTGTTCACTATACAGAAGACATCGTAAAGACTGCGCAAGTGGTGAATGACATTGCAAGTCAGACG
Source organism: Pontibacillus halophilus JSM 076056 = DSM 19796 (assembly GCF_000425205.1). Classification (GTDB taxonomy): domain Bacteria; phylum Bacillota; class Bacilli; order Bacillales; family BH030062; genus Pontibacillus_A; species Pontibacillus_A halophilus. The sequence continues at coordinate 38,995 of NZ_AULI01000014.1, forward strand.
AACTTGCTAGCATTAAACGCAGCGATTGAAGCCGCCCGCGCTGGTGAACAAGGAAAAGGGTTCGCGGTTGTAGCGGACGAAATTCGAAAGCTAGCCGACCAATCTACATCGGCTACGAATCAAATCTTTACGATGGTCGATCAAATTAAATCAGGTATATTATCTATACAATCCATTTCGGAACAATCATCCGCACTCGTGTCTGAACAGAACGAGACCTTAACGGATACAGAAGCCGTGTTTACAGAGATTAACGATAACGTTCACAACATCTTCTCCCATTTAAGTGACTTAGCCACTGGAATGGATGAATCAAGTACGATGAACAGTCAAGTTGCTTCTGCAATGGAGAATGTCAGCGCCGTCACAGAAGAAACCGCAGCTGGAACAGAAGAGATCTCCGCATCAGCAGAAGAACAACAACGCTCGTTCCACCAAGTACAAGGACAGGTACAAGACCTTCAATCTATGATTCAAGATTTAGAGAAACAGCTCAACCAATTTAAATTAACCTAACAACAAAGCCAGAGCTATGCTCTGGCTTTTACTTTATACGCGGACGTCTAGGGGGGAGAATCTCCAAGGCGCTGATATCTTCATCCACACCCATCATCTTCTCTTCAATAAGTCGCTTCGCATCTACGAGTCCTTTATTGTAATAATAACGCCCAATCTCTTCATCAATCATAGCAAAGAACTGTTCTGTCCCGATTATTCCCAACTCTTCCCCGCGCTCTTGTTCGAAAAAACGCTGAATGATTGATTGAATATCGTTCTTCTCATCCATAGTCAGCTTTACAGTCATCTTCCTTCTCTCCTCGTAACTCTTTGCGCATCATAATGGAACCTTCTTTCATGAGACCTGATGCGTTCTCTTCTGTTTCATCGATACGTGTGAAGCCAAGTTTCTCGTGATACTGAATCGAGCCTTCATTCGATGCAAGTGTTGTGCAGTGTACTTCCTTGCACCCTTTCTCATACACGGCTTGAAAGAAACGTTTGTAGAGACTTGAGGCAAGTCCTTGCCTACGATAGCGTGGGTCGATTCCGATTAAGTAGAGGTAAGCATAAGTTGGGGTAGACCTGGAAGGGAAACCTATAAGAAACCCGATTACTTCGTGGTTGTCCTGAATAACGTAACTGCTATCCCGAAATTGGTAGAAGAAAAATCGCGGTAAAACAGAATGCATCTCTTCACCGCCCCACCACTCATTCATCTTGTCCACTACAATCTCATAGTCTTCACTTTGTACATTTCTAGTAAACATTCCCAACCCTCCCTTTTGTATACTGTAGCATACATTAAGGGTCTTGTTGCATATCTGTCTATGCTTTCTCTCCACGAGATGCTACCACGCACGTCACATTTGTCGGCTCGTCATCCTTCAGATAAATGGAAATCCCGTTGTAACCCGCTTGAGTTAAGAGTGAATGAATTTGTTCCCCTAAATTGTGCGACGTCTCATCTGTTGCGCCCTTTTCATGGGGTTGAACGGTAATGGCAATTCTTCCATTAGGCGCTAGACGCTGCCGTATTTGTGTTAGCGTCTTCACAGGATTCTTCCAATACGTAATATTATTAATGGCAAGCACCTTATCAAAGGTGCCCTCCAGCTGACAGACAAGTCCCGCCTCTCCTTCGTAGAGCTCAACTCGCCCTTCGTGCAAGTATTGACGGTTACGCTTTGAGGCTTGGTCAACCATATCTCCTGATGGGTCAATTCCCGTGACATTTACCTCACGCTGCTGTTCACATAAATGTTGGATACAATAACCAGGTCCGAAGCCAATCTCCAGTACACGATCATCTTCTTTAATATCTAGAAACGAAGACGTCCATTCATTAATGGCTGCATTCTCTTTATACATAAAGGTCCCAGCTAGTTTACCGATTAACCCTTTAGGCTTTGAAAACTGGGAAAATAGGAATCCCATCGATGACACTCCTTTTTTACTTTTTGTATACCCTCTTGGTTTCAATTTATACACGTGAACTTTCGGTCATAAAGTACATTTGTGTAACATGTATTGAAGTAACTAGCCATTTCTGGAGGTGGAGAAGATGTATAGAGGTTCCATTCCTCAAGCTTCAATGCGCGCTACATCCGACCGGACTTTATTTGTTAGTGGATCAGGTATCGTACAAGCTGAGCCCGACCTCGCTAACATTCAACTTGGTGTGGTTACACAAGACCAAGAGCTCACAACCGCCCAACAGCAAAACGGGCAACGAATGAACGACGTCATGGCTGCCCTCACCAAGCTTGGTATTGATGCGGAGGATATTCAAACGGTAGATTATACGATTTACCCTCAATACGATTATATTGATGGGAAGCAGGAATTCAGCGGCTATCAAGTGACTCACACTATATCCGTTACGATTAAACAACTGGACCAGACTGGACTTGTGATTGATACAGGGGTGGCCAATGGCGCGAATCGAGTTTCCAACATCCAATTTACCCTACAGGACCCCGAACTCTATTATGAACAAGCCTTAACTGCGGCTTTGAAGGACGCTATTCAAAAGGCTAACCTGATTAGTAGTGAGCTTCAGCTCCAGCTGGACCCTGTCCCAACAAAGATTGTGGAACGAACTCAATCCACTCCCGCTCCCTACCAAACCCTTACGAAAGCAGAAGCAGCCGCACCACCAAGTACATCGATTGAACCAGGTCAACTTCAAATCACCGCGAATGTGGATACCACATTTCAGTATTTGGCTTAGCGATGAAACCTTCTCATGTTATCAGCCGTATACAGGAGGACATCTAGATAGATTGATTAAAGGAGATTGAATCATGAACAACACGAACCAACAATTACTCGGAAAAGTACTCAGTACCTTCACGCTTTCCCTCGCATTTGCGTGTATCGGTTTATGGGTTGGACAATACGTGCCACCAGCACTCTTCCTTCCACTTGTCATACTTGAATTTGCGATGCTGCTTTTTGCTTTCTTTCTAAGAAAGGCTAAGAAAGTCGGCTACTTCTTCCTCTATTTGTTCACGAGTATATCTGGGATGACCATGTATCCTGCTATCTCGTTCTACATTAGTTCCATAGGTGCAACTACCGTGCTCATCATACTTGGTGTAACGACATTGATTTTTATCGCACTGTCCTTGTATGCATGGACAACAAAACGCGATCTAAGCTTTCTTGGAGGCATCTTGTTTAGCGCCTTACTTGCCCTGTTGTTGGTATGGCTTCTCCACGTTATCTTTGACTTTGGAAGTAGTGCGGTATTAGTCATCACCATCATTAGTATTATTCTGTTCTCTGGCTTTATCATTTATGACATTAACCAGATCAAACACCGTTCATTTACGAAAGAAGACGTACCGTTACTAGCCCTGAATCTTTATATCAACTTCATTAATCTGTTCTTAGACTTGCTTCGCCTTGTGAATATCTTTAAGAATAATGACTAATTGCAAGTAAGGACTAGGGGTTAGTTGTAGAACAGCAGCCTAGATTACTATACCTACGACAAAAAAAGCTACCTTATAGGTAGCTTTTTCTTTAGGTCGAAAAGACTGTGTGCTTAAACAGCTCAGAGTTCGGTTTTCATAAGTTATGAGATGCGTATTCCTTCATGGCTTGTCGCAAGTATTCAGCCAAGTGCGGGTGAACGCGGTCATAGTTTCTCTTGAAGTCTGGGTGGGTGACGTATAACTCTCCTAACCCTTCATAAACTTCCTTCGTTGGGGTGTAGAAGGCATTAATCCAGTTGTAGTGCTCTACTACAAGCTGTTGGGCTCTCTTCCCCTCTGGCGCTTCCCCTTCTTCAATAAGCTCGGCGAAGCGTCGATTTAATTCTTTATTCTTTTCCTTCATTTCATCAAACTCTTCTTTCTTCCAAGACTTGATGTTATTCCAAGATTCCTTAATCAATCCTTCTGCATCCGGGCCATATTCCTTGATTAGTTCACGTTCATACTCCTGTTGTTGTTCCTTTTGGAAACCGTCGAACATTTCTTTCGGGTTCATCATCCATTCTCCCTTCTTCGCTTCAATCGTTCGGTCGATTGTATCAACCAGTTGCTGAAGACGTTCTGCTTTCTGAACGAGGTGCTTGCGATGGGTTTTCAATGCTTGAATGACATGGAAATCCTGCTCTTGGAGCAGCTCACGAATTGTCTCAAGGTTCATGCCTAATTCCCGAAAGAATAAGACCTGCTGCAACAACTCCAGCTCCCGCTCCTCATAATAACGGTATCCATTTTCTCCCTTGTACGCAGGCATTAGCAATCCAATCTCGTCGTAATAATGCAACGTTCTAACGCTCACCCCAGATAACCCTGCAACTTCTTTCACGGTATATGCCATCGAATCACCTCCTATAAATGAATGTAAGGGATAACGGAACGTGAGGGTCAATTACCTTTTTAGGAATGGTTTCGTAAACGATTCATAAGTTCTTTCAAAAACCGTTAATGTTACACTAAATATACAGCTGTGTAACGTAGCTTACAGTAAATAGGTATAGAATATTTATATAATGAGACTATCATGTTGGAGGTCAAGAAATGAAAAAGAGTTGGGTATGGATATTCATTGTTCTTATCCTTGCAGCCTGTGGTTCAGGTAATGAAAATGAGGGAAACTTGGACCTTTCAGAAACAAACTTTGAAGACATATCAGCACAAGCAGCTGGTACGACCGTAGATCTCCATATGTGGGGTGGAGATGAAGGGATTAACCAGTATATCGATGAATGGGTAGCTCCTAAGCTAGAAGAAGAACACAATATAACGTTGAAACGAACACCAGTAGATACGAAGGACATCCTGTCAAAGTTGTACAATGAGAAACTTGCCAACAAAGAGGATGGAACCGTTGATGTCATTTGGCTCAACGGAGAGAACTTTAAAAATGCAAAAGAAAATGAATTGCTCTATGGACCCTTTACAGACCATCTTCCAGCATACCAATCCTATTATGATACGGATTCTCTTTCGTATAACAATGACTTTGGAACAAGCGTTGATGGGCTTGAAGCCCCTTGGGGCAAAGTTCAATTCACCTTTCTGTACGACACAGAGAAAGTTGACAGCCCTCCGCAATCCTTTGAGGAGTTAAAACAATGGATTCATGAGAATCCGGGTAAATTCACTTACCCAAACCCAGATGATTTCTCGGGTAATGCCTTTGTTCGTCATCTTCTTTATCAAGCAAGTGACTCAACCGAGTCCCTCGTTCAAGAACCTTACTCTGACGAAAAAGCAGATGCACTAGGCAAAGAAGTGTGGACTTATTTAAAGGAGATTAAATCAGACTTATGGCGTAATGGGGAGCACTATCCCTCTTCCTTAACCGAACTCGACCGCTTGTATAGTCAAGGCGATGTGTGGATGACCATGGGGTATAACGAAGCGCGCTCTGAACACCTCATTGACCAAGGTGTCTTCCCAGAGAGTACGAAATCTTTCATTATGGAACCGGGTTCACTTGGGAACACTCATTTCCTTGCAATTCCGTTTAATAGCGGGAACAAAGCCGGAGCAATTACGTCGATTAACTATTTACTTAGTCCTGAAGCGCAATATGTGAAGCTTCAACCGAAATACTGGGGAGACAATACCCCAATCAGTACTGATAACTTACCTAAAGAACAACGTGAGAAATTTGAATCCTTAGACCGCGGAGCTAGTGTATTACCTGCAAGGGAACTTGAGGATCGCTTTCTACCAGAGGTCGATTCTCAGTATGTAGATTGGATAAAGGAGAACTGGCAGAATGAGATTTTCAAGACAGATTAAAGTGTGGGGCATGCTCGCCCCTACTCTCCTCTTTCTCATCATCCCTCTTTACGGGCTCTACTCAGGCATCAAACGTAGTTTGATTCATGAAGGCTTATTTAGCTTTCACTATTATTCAGAGTTATTTCAGAGATCGGTGTTTTGGGAGTCACTATTATACAGTATTGGAATCGCACTCGTCTCAACTACGTTATCCCTTCTTATTGGGCTTTCTTTTACACGGTGGTTCTATCCATACGTGAATCGCTTGTCAGGTAAGCTAAGTGTCTGGGTGTCCATGCTCTTCCCCCATTTCGTCTGGGGCTATGTGGTACTCATCTTGTTTCAACAGAGTGGATTGCTTGCTCAATTGGGGATAGCCCTAGGGATATGGGAAGCCACCAATGAAGTGCCTGTTGTCACAAATGATGCGCTTGGAATTGGGATCTTGCTGACTTACATCGGGAAAGAAGTTCCCTTTGTCATCTTAATGCTACTTCCGGTTTATATCGGAATGAATACACGGTATGACGATATGGTGCGAACGCTCGGTGGAGGGAAATGGAGACGATTTAAAGATGCAGAGTGGCCTTGGATTTATCCAATCCTAATGGAAACTGGCATCATCTTATTTGCCTTTATCATGAGTGCGTTTGAAGTTCCATTCCTACTTGGGTCAACCTTCAAAGAGATGGTCTCTATCGTAACTTATGACTGGTTCTACTCTGGAGACTTTAGTGAACGTCCGCTCGCTCTAGCGGCGATGATTGTGACGAGTGTAGTAATTGGATTGGTGGCCTTTGTCATGTTTAGACTAACTAGCAAGACACGCTGGCTCTTATCGAAAGGAGCGCGATAAGATGAAGCGAAACAAATGGGTATTCTTTATTCTCACGTTTACATTCTCTATTTTCCCAGTACTGTTCCTGCTAGTGAAAAGCGTAACAGAGAACTTTCAGTTGAGTGATGGGACAAAGCTCCGCTTTACACTGGATGGATGGGGAGTCCTTCTTTCAGAGAACCAGTTAGCTGAAGCGACATGGACGTCTATTGGGATTGGTTTCGTCGTTGTTCTTCTTAATTTATGGGTAGGGATTACAGGTGGGCGCGTACTCGCGTTCGAGAGCTTTCGAGGGAAGAGCGCAGTCGAAACCGCAATACTATTCCCGCTAATCATCCCCGTACTTGCTATCACACTAGGCATCCATCTCGTATTTATACGAATTGGATTGGCAGATACCTGGTATGGAGTTGTGCTCATTCATCTAGTCCCGACCATCCCCTATACGATACGAATAATGAGAAATAGTTATGTGACAATCGGCCACGATATGCTCGAACAAGCTAAGACACTCGGCGGCTCAGGTCTTGCACGATTTATATCTATTGAAGTGCCGTTGTTAAAGCCTGCGATTCGTAGCGCTGTCTTTCTCATTTTCGTCATTAGCTTAAGTCAATATGTCGTTACCACCATTATTGGTGGAGGGAATGTTGTGACACTCGCACTCGTGTACTTCCCGTTCTTGCAATCCGCCAATAGCGCCATTATTGCAGCGTTCTCCATATGGTTCGCCGTAATACCGCTACTCTTTTATCTAGTATTTGAACTGCTACTAACCTTGCTACCTTACCAAAAACGATGGAGGACGCACGAATGACGAAACCTTATCTATCCTTGCAACAAGCTTCCAAAGCGTTCCATCACCGCACGGTACTGGAACACATCCACTTTAGTATGGAGAAAGGGGAAATCCTAAGCATTGTAGGGCCATCCGGCAGTGGGAAATCTACATTGCTTCGCTGTCTTGCTGGACTAGAGACGTTCTCAACGGGGAAGCTATACATTAACGGACAGGATGTTACGGATGTGGAAGCGAATAAGCGGTCCGTCAGCTATGTCTTTCAACAGCCGTTGCTCTTTCCACATATGAATATCCTTCAAAATATCGGATATGGACTACAATTCAAGAAGGTATCAAAGCAAAAGCGTAAAGAGCTCTCTTCTGAACTCTTACAACAAATTGGACTACGTGATTATGCTACAGCCTATCCACACGAACTTTCCGGAGGACAACAACAGCGCGTATCCTTAGCACGCTCCTTGGCTGTTTCCCCTGATTTGTTGCTGCTTGATGAGCCCTTCTCAAGCTTAGATCAGCAACTCCGGATTGAGATGCGCGCGTGGGTTCGCCAGTTTCTGAAGGCAGAAGGAACAACAGCTATTTTCATTACGCACGACCGTGAAGAAGCCATGATGATGGGAGACCGGGTGGCGGTCTTCCAGGACGGGCGCTTTCAACAAGTGGGCGAACCACAAGCCGTCTATCGAAAGCCAGCCACCCCATTTGTCGCGAAGTTCTACAGCGATACTTTATTGCTCGATGACACGCGCTACATCCCTGTTCACTGTCTAAAGCTTCAGAAGAGCAATCAGGCTGATGCATTCAAGGCTACAGTGCAACACCCTGTATTCGTACACGGGAAGACGCTGTATACGGTCTTTGTACAAGCACTCGACCAAAGGGTCACACTTGAAGGCGACCTAACACTTGAAGTAAACGAAACCGTCTATCTCTCTTATCACGCACGCGATATACAAACATTTCACAACGACCAGGAGGTGCACGATGAAACAGAAAAAGAATTGGATTAAGGCAGCACTTGTACTTATAATCTTCCTCGGTTTGGCTTACTTTGTTCGATTTGAGCTCAACATTGGTGGCCAGGAAATTAAAGAATTTATCTTATCCTTTGGTTGGTGGGCACCATTCATCTTCTTTCTTATTTATACAATTGGACCCATTGTATTCTTCCCTACTTCCGTGTTATCCCTTGCGGCTGGATTAGCCTTTGGATTCTGGCCCGGAGTATTATACATCTGGTTCGGCGCTACAGGCGCTGCTGCAACAGGATATATTATGGCACGCTTCTTTGGGGATTCTGTCTTACGATTTCAGAATGTATCATGGTCTCAACAAATTTATAAGCAAGTGGAGAAACGAGGTTTCCTTTATGTCTTAATCCTACGTCTCATTCCACTCGTAGGCTTTGATATCTTAAGCTACATTTCAGGCATTGCGCGTGTACGCTTTGGCCCTTTCTTATTGGCAACCTTTATTGGGATGTTACCTGGTACGATTGCCTATGCCTTCCTCGGTTCAAGCTTAGGAACCGGGAATATCACTTATATCCTTATTGCTGTCGGCATTTTCTTATTGCTGATTCTAATTACGTATTTGTTCCGGGCTCGCGTCAAGCGCTTCCTCGGAATTAGCCAGGAAGGAGGCAATTAACGATGCTTGATACGCATGCCAGGAAGTACGTCCAGCCTTCCATTGAGTACACGTCAAAGCGTCTTACACGCTTAGGACTCTCAGCAAATCAAGTAACCGTTATTGCTTTCCTACTAGGAATCATAGCTGCAGGTGTATACGCGGTTGGCTATCCGATTCTTGGGGTGGTCTTGCTATGGGTATCTGGCTTCCTTGATGCTGTAGATGGTACGATGGCGCGACAAACGAAGCCATCTGCCTTTGGAACGGTTATGGACATTACGTTCGATCGTATCGTTGAAATTGCCATCATATTTGCAGTAGCGTACTTACATCCAGAAGCAATGTGGCCGTTACTCCTGTTAAGCGGTTCAATCATCTTCTCGATGACGGTATTTCTAACGGTTGGAGCCATCTCTGAGAAGCAGGGAATCAAGTCCTTTTACTATCAGGCAGGTGCAGCAGAACGAACGGAAGGGTTCATCTTATTTAGTATCATGATGTTGTTCCCATCTATAGTCGGCTGGACGACGCTTTTATTTTTCGTGATTGAGGTATATACAGCTATACAACGTTTTATGGAAGCAAAGAAAATTCTATCTTAACTTGTACAAGGAGGCTCAATTATGAAGAAGTATGACATCATCGTGATTGGCGGAGGTTCAGGAGGACTAACCGTTGCTTCTGGCGCCGCTTCCCTCGGTGCAAAGACTGCTTTAATCGAGAAACGGGATACGCTTGGAGGGGACTGCCTCCACTTCGGATGTGTACCTTCCAAAGCGTTCATTGAAGCGGCGAACGAGGTTCATGCCGCTAAACATATTCAAGACCTAGGAATTGAGACATCTGGCAAGATAAGCTTGAAAGCGGTCAATGACCGTGTCCGACAAGCGATTGCTCACATACAAGAGCATGACAGCATTGAGCGATTTGAAGAGCTTGGTGTAGACGTGTATAACGGGAAAGCGACATTTAAGAACGACCATGAGATTGACATTGAAGGTCAAGAATCACTCTATGGGAAGCGCATTGTCATCTCTACCGGTTCCTCTCCGATGGTACCACCTATTGAAGGTCTAGATGAAGTTGATTTCATCACGAATGAATCGGTCTTTACGATGGAGCAATTGCCAGAGAAAATGACTTTCATCGGAGGAGGACCTATAGGGCTTGAGCTTGCACAGGCGATGTCTAGACTTGGATCAGAAGTGACGGTCATCGAAGCGGGCCCTACCCTTCTTGGAAAGGAAGACCAAGACATTCAGAAGCAGGCTCAAGCAATCCTAGAAAGAGAGCTTCATGTTGTTACAGGGGCTAGCGTGCAACGCGTTAGGATGGAGAATGGAAAGAAAATGGTGTACTACAGTGTGGATGGGGAGGAGACATCAATTGCCTCTGATGAAATCTTCCTCGCTACAGGGCGTACGCCTAATTCTGGCTCACTACAGCTCGACAATGCGGGCGTTGAGACAGACAAGAAAGGCTTCATTTCCGTCGATGCCACTTTACGAACGAACGTGGGGCATATCTTCGCAATTGGAGACATCAACGGGACGTTACCGTTCACTCATGTGGCTGGAGAAGAAGGAAAGCTTGTCGTCCAAAACGCACTATACGGCTTGAGCCGCAAAATGTCTTATGATTATATGCCTTGGAACACCTACCTCACACCAGAAGTCTTCCACGTTGGCCTAACACAGCAAGAAGCACAAGAAAAACACGAGGAAGTACTGATCTATACGAATCAACTAGAAGAGGTGGATCGATTCGTAACCGACCAATCCTATGAAGGGTTTGTCAAGATTATTACAGATACGAAGGGGAAAATAGTAGGCGCGCATGCCATTGGTACAGGCGCAGGAGACTGGATGCAGACCGTTGTCCAAGCTATGGCAGAAGGCAATAAGATTGGCGACCTGTCTAACATGGTCTACCCTTATCCGAACCACGCAGAAGCGGTTAAGCGTACTGCAGACCAGTATTGGAGAAACAAACTTTTCTCTGGACCGGTTCAACAAGTATCAAGCCTTTTCCTTAAATGGTTCCGATAGAAAGAAAGCTGGTTGTGGCTATTCCACATCCAGCAATTCTTTCACCCTTTGTGCATGAATGGCGAAATGAGGGTCCTTCTTCAGAAGACCTTCTTTCTTTAACTGGCTAATAACCGCACTCGTCGTTTCTCTTGTAGAGCCAATCATATTAGCCAAGTCGTTGTGGGTGAGCTTCATTTCAATCGTCTGCCAATCCTGTTGGCGTTTGCCTGTTTTCTCGCTCAACATGAGCAGCAAATAAAGCAATCGATTCTTCACATCACTTAAGGCAATCTTCTCACTTATGGAGTACACATCCTTAAGTCGAGCTGACAAGATGTTAATAAACTTCAGCGCAATCTTTGGATTGCTCTCCACATATTGCTCGAACTGTTCACGTCCTAAGATGCATACGTATGTATCTACCATCGCTTCTGCGTACATTTGGTCATCGGTTAATGACAGCGTAGACGTCTCCCCAAAGATATTTCCATCAACAAGAATATCGACAGTGAACTGGCGTCCATCTGCATTCATACGGTATAAACGAACCTGACCTTTCTTTAACAGAAACAGGGCCGGAATAGGATTTTCAGGAGATGTAATGACAGTCCCTTTCTTAATCGGCTTCATTTCACTCATCTCATCCAATACTTCTAGTTCATCTTGCGGCAATTCATCGAATAGGCTGATTTGGGAAATCATCATTAATTTATCCAAAGCGCTTCACCTCATTTTATGCGTAATTTAACAACGAGAAGGAAACAGGAGGGATTATATGACCACCTTATATACGATTGATGGCTGTATCAAATGCTTCCAAGCGAAACGGTACCTACAAGAACAAGGGATCCCGTTCCAAGAGATTAATATTCTAAAGGTGCCAGAAGCCATTCCCGAGCTTAAGGAAACAGCGGGCGAAGTCGTCACACCTGTACTTCATGACGAAGCTACCGTCCTAATCGGCCTCAATATTTTAAATTATAAACAATCCATCCATTAAATGAAAATTTCTTACCTAACGTTTTATTCTTTTTTCATTGTGAGTGTGAAATTGGAATAAAGGGTTAGGTTTCTTTATGTTTACACTCCAACATGCTGGGAAATCGAACACTGTATGCGCATGTGTAAGACAGCTTACATCATCACATACGACATGTGTTCTATACTAAGGATGTAAAACATGAAGCGACCGAACTCATTCATCGCTTCACACATTAAGGAGGAACAAAACATGGCTAACCAAACATTTCATATTACGACAAACTCAGAAGGTATGCGCACAGACATCGTCGCACCTCACGATAACGAACTAATTGTTGATGAACCAGCCAATATGGGTGGTACGAATAAAGGTGCCGATCCTCTTTCTACACTACTTGCATCACTAGCTGGTTGCGAGAACGTCATTGCGAACATGGTTGCGAAAGAAATGGACTTCGACCTTCAGAATATTAAATTTGATATTAAAGGATCTCTAGACCCTCGTGGCCTAATGGGAGACGAAAGCGTTCGCCCATACTTCCAAACGGTAGAAGTTAACGCAACAATTGAAACGAGCGAATCAGAAGAACGTATTAAGGAACTACAAGAGAAAACGGACGCACGTTGCCCTGTTTATACAACGCTACAAGCAGCAGGCGTTGAACTTACACCGAACTGGGTGAAAGCGTAAATAGATGTTAAGAAGATGCAGACCTACTAGTCTGCATCTTTTTTCGTATGTTTATAGATTTTGCTCAACTAGGAAGTCGCGAACCTCGTCTGGAGTTTTCGCATACGCACTGTGAAGGTGAGCTAGCTTCTCGCCTTTTTGGAATACGAGTAAGCTAGGGATTCCCATTACTTCGTATTTCTGTGCTAATTCTGGTACATCATCACGGTTGATTTCGTACCATGTGACGTGGTCATACTCATCTAGAATATCTCCAATGAACATGTTCATGCGTTGGCAATCTGGGCACCATGTTCCGTAGAATTTCACAATGATTGGTGTTTCGCTTTGAATAACTTCGTTAAATTGTTCTGTCGTTTCAAGTGCTTTCATCATACATACTCCTTTATGTTGAATTAATTATAGTATAGCGTTTGTGGTTACACATGTCTGTAAGCCAGCCTACTAGACATATGCCTATTCTACAGAAAAATCCACGAATACCCAACCCAAGCGCCCGTCCTAGGCATATAGTATGGTTGAACACACAAAGAAGGAGGGGTTCTCATGTCAGATGGTTATGGATACGGCGGTGGCTTTGCGCTTGTTGTCGTTCTTTTCATCCTTCTCATCATCGTAGGCGCCGCGGTTGTTGGTGGTTATGGCTGTTAATAAACCAATTCGATTCTGTTAGAAAGGAGTGTCGCATATGTACGGAGGCTACAACTATATGGGCGGGTACCAATGCTGCTACCCTACACACTGTGGAAAAGGCAACTTCAACAACTTCGTGTTAATCGTTGTTCTTTTCATTCTTCTCATTATCGTAGGCGCTACAGCATTCTACAACTAATAGAAAAAGGCTCAGCCATTGGCTGAGCCCTTTATTATGCGTGTTCAAGGCGTCCGAGTAAATAGGCTGCCAGTAAGCCAGCAGCAAACGTAAGGACGCTTACGATTAAGGTTAGATCGAACGTAAGACCTGGATAAAGCACGAATACAGAACCAAAGACAAGCCCAATGATAAAGGCGTATGTCATATGAGGGAACTGGTTGAAAATATAATGGATGGCCTTTCCGCTCACAATAGCTCCAACTGCAACACCTGCACCCACAACGAACACAAGGCTTAATTGAAATTCTGACAAGGCGCGAATGACAGTTGGATACACCCCAATAATTAATAACAAGAACGAACCACTTATCCCAGGTAGAAGCATAGCCATACTAGCCAGCCAGCCTGAGAAGAATAGTCCTAGAAACTGTGCCGTCGTTAAGCTTCCTGTCCACGCTTCAGGCTCACCCGCTTGAAGCATATTTATGGAAGCAACAATGATAACCCCTACTCCCATGAACAAATAATGTTTCCCTTTAAATGTCTCTTTGAAATCTGCTTTCTTGAACAGATACGGGATAACCCCAATAATGAGACCAAGGAAGAAGAACATCATCGGTCCTTCATGATTGGTATAGAGGTAGTCGATTAGACGACTAAGGAGTATAAAGCTTAACCCGACTCCTATAAGTAACGGGATGAAAAAGCCAATATAGCTCTTCCACTCGCGGCTAAAGATACCACTAATTGCTTGGATTAATCGTTCATAAATGCCTAGGACTACAGCAATCGTTCCCCCACTAATTCCCGGGACCAAGTCGCTCGTTCCCATCAGCATTCCTCTGTATATGTTTCTCCACTCCATCGTGCTGATCTCCTTTACTGCGTAAGTTTGGTGCATCCTGATTACAAACGTTCGCAAGCTGATCTACAATCGTCTGGATTAAATTTAAGTCATAAGGGTCATATCCCTCTTCTTCAATCCCACGCAAGATGTACATGCTGAAATTCCACACGGACTCCTTCACAGCTGGTCCATTTACCTTTGCTACCTTCACCATAGACTCAAGTACCCCATTCATCACGGATACGTCGTGCTTTCCGTATAGCCGAATTTGATAAAAGCTCTTATACAAGTATTCGTGATAAGGCTTCGGGTCCACAATTACACGTAATTGCCCTTCTTGGTCTGTATAATATTTATTATACTTATACGAGCGCCCAAGCTCTGCTAGTAGGGTTCCAATCCGATTAATACAGTTCACAGCTGTATGAGGATCGTTGATTCCAGGTGAAATAGCCCGTAATGCAATCTCCACTAATTTCTGTATAGAGAATTCAATGTCTTGCACGTTCGTTCTCTCTTTGCCCACTAAAATATAATCTTGACTGTGATTGACGTCAACCTCTTTTTCCCCGTTCTTCCAATAAGAGAAGAGTGTTTCTCCTTTCTCGACGTAATCGCCTACTTGAAATTGAAGGTGGACGACAAAATCATTCTCCGAGGCATATTGGATGAAAGGTTGTAAATTCATATGTTGGATGTACCCCGCTTCTTGAATGGGAACATCGTTACGCTCTACATGTTGCAACTGACGTATTTCTTCTTCATTCCAAGATTCATGTACGCCATACTTCTTATCTGAGAAAGACTGCTTAATGACGTTTAGGGTCTCATGCTGAATTTTCCCAATAAGATTATTCACTTGTACCCATCTTGCGGAGTGGTGAATGAATAACACAAAGAATCCTAAGCTGATTACGGTCACCACGACTGTTAAGAAGGGGGTAATCAACATCCTCTTTCCGTCTTCTGTTAATAGAATGAGGTTCAGCAACGTATAGAGAAAAGCAAACACATATACGCCTAGTACGTGTTGAGTAATTCGGTCTGTCATAAAGTCTTGAAGTGTACGCGGAGAAAATTGAGATGAATACGTCGTGAGTACGACCATAATGGAGGAGAAGCTAATCGTTGTCATCGTTAAGGTTGCGGTTATAAGTGCTCCGTATAGTGTGGAAGCAATGCTCTTATTCGTTAAGAATAAATCGGGAATAACGTTCGAGATCATCGGCACAAACCAAAGGTCCAATGCAGTTGAGATGGCTACAGCAACTATGGCTAGAACGCTGTAGATGGAGGGCTGAAACCAAAACGTGTCACGTATCGAGAACTTCAGTTTCTTGCTTGTGTTTGAAGTTTGCTTTGCTGCCATCGTCTTGCCTTCTTTCTGTAATGAGAGTATAAAAAAAGTTTACCCCTGAACTGCACTCTTAAACCAAGAGTCATTCAGAGGTAAAACGTCTTTTCTCTTATCCTAAAGCCACATCCAATGTCATCATAACAGCAAATCCGATCATCAGGCTAATCGATGCAAGCTCCACGTTCCCCTTCTCCTGTGAGCCGGGGATAATTTCCTTCGCAACAACAAAGATCATCGCACCAGCCGCAAAGCTAAGCGCATAAGGGAGGATCGGTTGAATGAAGATAACGGCTAACGCACCGATGACCGCTGAGATCGGTTCCACCATCCCAGAGAACTGTCCGTAGAAGAAACTCTTCTTCTTAGACATCCCATCACGGTGAAGCGGCATCGATACAGCTAGACCTTCAGGGAAGTTCTGGATTCCAATTCCGATTGCCAACGCAACAGCACCTGCAAGAGCACTTTCAGTGAAGCCGTTCGCAAGGGCACCGAACGCAACACCAATGGCGAGGCCTTCAGGAATGTTATGAAGGGTAACAGAGAATACCAATAACGTCGTCCGTTTCCGAGCATCGCTACTTCCGATTCCGTACATATATTGTTTGTTTTCAAGTCTTGGAATTAATTTATCTACTACTAACAATAACGCCCCGCCAAGTAGAAAGCCGACTACAGCAGGAATATAGGCTGGAACCCCTTGCTCTTCTGCCATCTCAATTCCTGGTGCAAGCAAGGACCAGTAGCTGGCTGCAATCATAACTCCTCCTGCAAAGGCGAGCATGCTATCTAGAAACTTCTGATTCGTACCTTTAACGAAGAAAACGAGCGCAGCACCCGCAGCTGTCATCCCCCATGTAAACAATGTTCCGATGAATGCTTGCATTACTGGATTTAGTTCTCTAAAGAAATCAATCATATGTGTTCACCTCGTTTTTTGTCGAATAAAATGATGTTTACCTAATGCAACTTTTATTTTAAAGGGCAAAAATGAAATCCGTCAAACTTCTCGCTTTCTCGTTTCGTTTCGGGTGAATTCTTCGTGCCCAACAATAAAAAAGCAAACCCTAGTATTAGGATTTGCTTAAACTTGAACACTTATGAATGATTCGAGAATCGCTGAATGAGATCCGCTTCCTTGCCTGGTTCTAAACCAACTTTAACCATGGTGCGTTCCGACTGTGACTCAAACCATTCACGTGTAGCTTCTACCGTGTTCTCAACAGAACGGAACGTTAACCCTTTTTCACGCGCACGCTTATTCTCTACTAGTATAAAGCCATAAGGATAATCCTCTGATTTCGGGAGCCATAGTGGCAAGTCCTTGAAAGGTTGCACATTGTGCTCAAGCAAGAATTCATCTTGAATCCAATTTTCTTGAGCATTTGGATTCAGTTCTTTCAAAGTCTCAACGAACTTCTCCATCGTCAACTCTTGTTCAAATCCTGCCGCATTGTACGTCCCATTCTCTTTGGATTCTGTCATTCTAACGGTCCACTCAGCCAAATCACGTACATCAATCCATTGCAAAGGACGTGAACGTTCACCAGGGATGAGGACCTGGCCGCCTCTTTGGAACCTCATGACCCAGTACGTAAATCGGTCCGTTGGATCATCTGGCCCCACTACAATCCCTGGACGAATAATGAGATGGTTCGTTTTAAAATATTCTTTCACCTTTTCCTCTGCCTTTGCTTTTAAAGGACCATATGTCTCACTGTTCACTTCTGCCCTATCCTCTTTTAATTTCGCAAGGGGAGCATCTTCCTCTACATGTTTCTTTCTAAAGTTCTCATACACGGATATAGTGGAGATGAACACATATTGCTTCACTTGCTGTTGGAGCAACTTAGCTGTCCGCTCTACTGCATCAGGTGTATAACCTGTAGCATCAATAACCACATCCCAATCGCGATTCTTCAAACTTTCTACATCCGAATCGCGGTCACCTACTAATTTCTCTGCTTGCGGGAACAACTCTTGATTGGTTCTTCCTCTGTTAAATAACGTAACTTTGTGACCCCGTTCAATCGCTGCCTCGACTATGTGGCGCCCAACAAATACAGTGCCACCTAATACAAGTATATTCACTCTATAGACCTCCCTATCTCATATAGCGCTTAGAGAATATTTATCTAATTTCGACTAGCCTCAAACTTCTGGATAGGTGGTTATCCAAACCATTTGGGTTGCATCCTTGTGAAACCATCATGGTCTTCTAGTATGCGGAGCAATCGGTTTCGGCTCTCTTCCATATGGGTGTCCCCCATCTGGTACGACCAATATAAATCAGCTTTAAACACCATCGCCGCATAAAGGGAATAACGCGTCCAGAATTCAGGTAAAGGGTCGTCTTCAAAGTAACCGTGAATCTGACCTGTTGAGAAAGACGGGCTTTGCTGACTAGAAAACAGCGCTAATTTGTAGAATTCATGATGTGGGTCTCCCCACTCGTAGCGATCAAAATCAACGATGGCCGCAAGGTGTTCATCTTTCACAAGTAGGTTTGATAAATGATAATCATCGTGCATAAATACAACGGGACGATGGGTCATCAAATAAGCTTTCTTCTTTATAAAGTTCTCTAACCCCTCTACTGGAATCCCAGCATAAACATGGTCTGGAACTTCCTTGAAACGCTTCTGATATCGTTTGTATTTGTCCATCCGATAATCAAACCACGTTTCTTTTGGATCTCTCTTTCTTAGACGGTGTATAGCCTTTAGCTGCTTACCCGCTTCAACCCCAAGATCATATTGGTTCTCTTTGGAAAGCTCCGTAATCTGTCGTTCAGCTTCCGTCCCCTCAATCCATTCAAATAGCTGCACACACACTTGTTGTTCTTCATCTGAAATAAAGTTGATCGGTTTAGGCAGTTGTACCCCTTGGTGATACAACTCCTCCAACAACTCAAACATCTCTTTCTTTTCATTCATTTCTTTTATTGAGCTTGCTTTCGCAAAGTAGCTCTTCCCCTGTTCGTCCGTGACGTGCCACTTATAATCATGTGAGTAACCTCGTGAGATTTCCTCTATGTTCTTTACTTCATCCCCTAAACATTTTTCAATTGGGCGATTCATGATATTTGGCATGTTAGCATCCTCCCCTCTCCCACCTTTTAAAATTAAATACAAACGCTTTCATTTCCTTCTAGAAAAACAAAGAAAGTTAAAAATTTAACACAATTAATAAAGGGACTGCATGTACAGTCCCTTTTCCCGTTTTTATACGTTTCCATCAGCTGGAATCGGATTTTCTTTTAGAATTCTCGCCATATGCGTCATATTGTACGCAAGCATCTTCGCGTGTCCTGTCGTAAACTCATTTTGACGTCCCCCTGCTTCGATGAAGGATGCTCCAGGTCCAGCTTCTCCTACCCAGTACGTATCGACATTAGGAGGAATAGTAAAGCCAATATGGGACATTCCATATAGAATCGATCGAGCAGCTTGCTTTGCCCCGTCTTCATTACCTGTAATAATTGTTCCAGCAACTTTATTGTAGTAAACCGGCTGCCCTTCTTCGTTCGTGACGCCGGTACTGCCATAAAGACGTTCCATTAATAATGAGGCTACACTGCTTTTCTCACCAAGCCATAACGGCGTTCCCACAATGACTATATCTGCTACTTTAACTCGTTCAAATAACTGTGGCCATTGATCTCCTTCTCCAAGATCATAATCCACACCGTACGCTAACCGATAATCGGCTATACGGATGGTTTCCACTTCAACATTTAACTCTCGGAAATGATTAAACACTTCTTCTGCTAATGCCTGTGTATTAGATTGGTGATCGCTCCCCTTTAAAGAAGCGTTCAGGAATAGTGCTTTCATATTCGACATGAACGACGCCTCCTATATATTCAATATAGACGCAGTTCCCCTAATTTCCACGTCTTACACGCTTATGAACCGATTGGTAGCCGTTCTCGTCATTTCCTTCACTATTTCCCCGGAAATTGTTGAATAGGAAGCTGATTATTCGACATCATGCTTCTCTTTCAACTGTTGAGGAGCCATCTTTACGATTTGTTGTAGAATAAAGGTGAAGATAGCCACATCATCTAAGATTCCAAAGAAAGCAATTACATCTGGAATCAAATCAAGCGGAAGTAGGAAATACCCAATGATGAGGCCAACAGAAATGACTTTATTGACGTTCTTTACTTCTTTAGATAGGAAGAAATCTTTCAAAAAGGGAATGGATTTATGAAAACGAAACAAGAATCGGATTCTTCGAAAAAACCTCATCAACTACCCTCCTTTATCGTTACACATTCTATATTCCCTAGGTACAGAGATTGAAAAACGCTCAGAGTTCATTTGATGAACTCTGAGCGTAATCTATACGGGGTCTATATCTCTTCTTCAGACTACTGACACGTGTTGTGGCAATTAAACCTATTAAAACGGATATTGGCGGTATTCGCTTTGAACACTAATCCACTTCACTGTAGTGAATTTATCAAGTGCCCACTCTCCGTTGAAGCGTCCAATGCCGGACTGTTTCTCTCCACCAAAGGCTACATGGCTTTCATCGTTAACAGACTGGTCGTTAATGTGAATCATACCCGTCTCGATTCGTTTCGCCACTTCCATACCTCTGAATCGGTCTTCTGTAAATACAGAGCCGCTTAAGCCGTAGATTGAATTGTTCGCTTCCTCAATTGCTTCTTCTTCACTTCCAACTTTCATCAACGCAGCAACTGGTCCGAAGATTTCATTCTTAGCAATCGGCATATCACCTGTAACATTGCCAAGTACAGTTGGAGCCATTAGATTGCCCTTCGTCTCGCCACTTACGAGCTTTTCTGCACCTTGTTGGATACTTTCTTCAACATCCTTTTCAATGCGTTCAACTGCATCACGGTTAATAACCGGACCGACTACCGTATCTTGTTCAGATGGATCGCCAAATTTTAAGCCTTGTATTTTCTTCGTGAATTTATCTACAAATTCGTCGTAAACGTTCTCGTGAATGATCATTCTGTTCAACGACATACAAATCTGACCTTGGTGAAGGAACTTACCGAAGGCAGCTGCTTCGACAGCTTGGTCAATATTAGCATCTTCTAGCACAAGCATAGCGTTATTCCCACCTAGCTCGAGCGCTGTTTCTTTAATGTGCTTCCCAGCTAATTCACCAATATGGCTGCCAACTTCTGTAGAGCCGGTGAATGAGATTACTTTCGGTGTTTCATGTGTAACAAATTCATCACCAATTTCAGAACCGCGCCCTACCACGACATTCACGACACCTTTAGGGAAGCCTGCTTGTTCAAATAATTCAGCGATTAAGAGTCCTGATGTAATCGGTGTATCAGACGCAGGCTTTACAACAACCGTATTCCCTGTTGCAATTGCTGGTGCAATGGAGCGAAGTGCTAAGTGGAATGGGAAATTCCATGGTCCAATTACCCCTACAACGCCTTTAGGACCGCGGTGAACAAAGTTGTTCTTACCAGGTACGTTTGAGGGAATAATGGTTCCTTCCATACGCGTTGGGAAGGACATGGATTCCTTCACTACAGCAAAGGCCGCATTGAATTCAACTTGAGATTTAATCCTTGTACTTCCAGATTCTTTAACAAGCCAATCAATAATCTCTTCTTTATTCTCTCGCATGACTTTAAGTAACGATTCAAAGTAAGCTTGTTGCTTTGCAGGGAGCAAGGATTGCCATTCTTTTTGTGCGACCTCCGCACTCTTATATGCATGGTCTAAATCTTCCTTGTTTGCTGATTGAATCACATTAATTGTTTCTTCAGAATATGGATTGACGTTCTCAATCGTTTTCTCACTGGAGCCGTTCATCCACTCTCCATTTATATATTGCTTCGTGAATTTATCCGCGTTCATGTCTTTCCCTCCTACTCAAAATTAAGTCTTACATCCTTAGGTATACCACCTGTATAAGTTCTGAAACAGTCTCCTGCTCACGGGCATGCTCTACTTCATTAACGTTCCTCGCAGTCACGTGCATTATGTAGAGATTCTAAAAGAACGAGTTTGGGTACTCTTCTCTCACCTTCTCTATGCTAGTTGATGACCATATCTATGTGTGGGATACCATCATCTAAATACGTCTCACTAATTGCCTGAAAACCGAATGACTCATAAAAAGATTTTAAGTATGCTTGTGCTTGTATTTGAATACAACGTTCTCCAAATAGATTCTTAATTTGATTTATTCCTTCTTGAAACACAAGTCGGCCGTATCCTCTTCCCCGATAGCCTTGTGTCACCAACGTCCTCCCTATTGAGGCTTTGTCATAACGTACCCCGCCTCTGAAGATTCTACAATAAGCAGCTAATTGTCCTTCGTCTTCCATCCATATATGAATAGCCTCAGGGTCGGCTCCATCTACTTCTGGATACGGACATTGCTGCTCAACGACGAAGACATTGACCCGCTCTTTGATAATCATATGTAGTTCCTCTACAGTTAGTTGGCTATAGCTTCTAATGTGCCAATTCACACCCATCACTCCCTATCATTCATTCCTTATACGTTATCACAGTTTCTGGTTTCTGGAATAGCTCAGTTGGGAATACCTTAGGAGAAAAAAGAATCTGGTTAAAGGAGGACAAAATCATGCTTCGCCGTATCTTACCGAGCCCTATTTATGAATACTTAAACATGTCTAAACGCAGACGAAAGCATGAACTTCAAATGAACATATGGTTCATGCCTGCCATCTACATAGCTATTTCAACGTTACTCGTAGTCGCTACACTACTCCTTGACCTTTATGTGGATATCTCTCAATACACGCCTAACCTGTTCCAGTCACAAGCATCTCTTACCCGCGTGTTGGTCAGTAGTTTAATTGGAGCGATCCTTACACTAAGCGCATACACCCTGAACTCAATATTAATCGTGTTAACCACATTCAGCGGCCAATTTTCCCCGCGTCTTCTGCTGAACTTTATATCCGACCGGAAAACACAACATATATTAGGTATTTTCAATGGTAGCTTCGTCTATGTGTTATTTGTGTTTCTATTCATTAGTAACCAAGCAGATGAAACGTTCGTAGCCGTTCCAGTCAGCACCGTACTACTTGCTTTCGTCTGTGCTGTGACGTTTATTTACTTTATCAATCATGCTACAACGTGGATGCAGGTTCATAACATCACATTAAATATGAGAAATGTCTCTGAGCGTATGCTCAAGAATTCGTTAGAGAAGGAGATGGCACCTCTACGAACAAACGATTCACTCGGCCAAGAAGAACAACTCCATAATCACAATTGGACAACTCTTTATACACATAAGACGGGTTATGTTCAGTTGGTCGACTTTAAACAGATGGTCGAAGAAGCGAAGAAAGATGATCTTATCATTCGATTGGAAGCGCCAATCGGCAAATGGCTATTACGAGGGAATCCACTCCTCTCGTATCAGTGGAATACCTCCTCTGAAATTGACGAACGGAAATACCAGTCGCTGATTGATATTGGGCATAAGCAAACGGAAATTCAAGACATTGAGCACGGCTTAAACAAACTATCGGAAGTCGGAATTAAAGCATTAGGAAATGACGACCCGAAGACAGCCGCTAACGTGATTAACCAATTGTCCGATTTGCTACTGACAATCTCAACGCTTATGTCGAAGAATCCTTACTTAGTGGATGAGAACGAACAACTCCGTGTCATCGTCCCAGAGAGTTCATTTGAATATTACTTGTATAAAGGATTTGGTTATATTCGCCATTATGCAACTGGCAATGTCCCAATCATTACAGACATCATATCGTCCCTCACATGTCTAGCTAAATCTATTCATCCAAGCTTCCACCAATGCATTTGGGAACTCGCTTGTAATACAACAAGTGGATTCACGAACATGCACATCTATGAACTGGATGAACGTTATTTATTGCGTAGCTTAGAGGAATTGGCTGAAGTGACAAATAATCTCGACCACTTCTATCAAGTAAAGAACAGCATTCAGTCTACACCAGCATAATAAAAGGGGGCGTTTCATTACGCCCCCCTTTTTAATGATTTCCCTTCTTAAGGGTCTGTCGAGATAGTTGGATCATTTCTTTAATCATAACCCCAATCCGCCCACCCACTTTCAAAGCATCCCTAGACAAGAGGTTTCCATTGTATCCGTTTTGTATCGGAGCCCCTTTCGTCCCTTGCGGATTGAAAGCACCTTATATCCTTAACTACATAAATCAAATCACAACATCTCTCCCCGTTTCGTATAGAAAGCTATCCAAATTGTTCTTCTCATTGAAAAGAATATAAACTAGATAAAAAGACGATACATAAAGGAGTTTGCATATGGACAAGATGGCATCCGCCCTTATTAAATCAAACAAATGGCTACTATCAATATGGGTCATCATTTTCGTGGCGTTCGGATATTATGCATTAGACCTCCCTTCAAAACTTGAAGGAGATGGATTTCGCACTACGGGGGAATATGAGGAAGTTGAAGACACCTTAAACGACAAATTCGACTTTCCGACCTCTACAATCTTACTGCTCTTTGAAGACCAGAACATCGATGATTGGGAGGAAGACATTCAGAACGTTCTTACAGAGATGAAAGAAGTTCAATCCATTGAAACTGTGTTATCTCCATTAGAAGACGACACGATGATGGACGGGAAAGTCGCTTATGCCGCCCTTCATTTAGAAGAAGAGGCTACAGATAAGAAGAGAATCATTGAAGACGTCCGTTCTATTGCAGATTCATACAAAGGCGTAGCTGTTACAGGCGAACCCGTAATTTCAGAAGACATTAATAAGGCTAGTCAAGATGACTTGAAAACGGCTGAACTTATTGGCTTACCTGTTGCTTTACTTATGTTGCTGTTCGCCTTTGGAAGTGTCGTTGCTTCACTTGTGCCGATTTTAGTTGGGGGCATAACGGTCGTGACTGCCTTGGGTGTGCTGACACTCATAGGAGAGCAAATGAATTTATCCGTGTTCTTGCTGAATGTCGTTCCTATGATTGGACTTGCATTAAGCATTGATTTCGCGCTTCTCTTTATCAACCGTTACCGTGAGGAGCTTGCTAATCACAATTCGACTGCTGCCATTCGTACGACCATTGTCACGGCGGGACGCTCAATCTTATTCTCAGCTATGTGTGTATTCATCGGATTAGGGGCGATGATGGTCATTCAAGTGGATATCTTCCAGACGATCGCTTTAGGGGGCATGGTGGTTGTCTTTATCGCTGTATTAAGCGCGTTAACACTTCTCCCGTCTATCCTGTACTTACTCGGTGGGAACATTAATAAATGGCGCGTCCTTAAAGTGAAAGACCAATCGGTTGGTCGATGGAGGACATTTGCGAAATGGGTGATGAAGCGTCCAATTGTGCTAACCGTCGTTTCTGTCATAGTGCTTGGAATCGGAATCTTACCTATTCAGCAAATGAACTTATCCATTCCAACCATCTCTGCTTTGCCTGATAGCTATGAATCCCGGTCCGCCTATGAAACGATTGAAGAGACCTTCTTAAGTCCAGAGGAAAGCCAAGTCTTCTTACTTGCTGAGCGTAACGGTGATTGGACAGAGGAAGATGGGTTATCTCAATGGGAAGATCTAAAGCAAGAAATTGAGGAGGAACCGCTTGTAAGCGAGGTTGCGACTTTATTCTCAACAACTGAGTTATCGTCGAGTGATGAAGCATTTCTTGCCTTGCAACAAGATGACACGAAGGCACAGCTTCAACCCGTGCTGGACCGGTTCATACAAGAAGGAACATTGCTTCTTCCTGTCACAATTGACGTTAAAGCGGATACGGAAGAAGCGCAGCAACTTGTTCGAGATTGGAAGGACAAAGACTTTGGCGTAACTGTACGGATTGGAGGACAGCCGAAATTCAACCAAGAAATCTATGACGAGATTTACAACAACCTATGGCTGAGTATCGCTATTATTCTCGTATCTACGTTTACCATACTCATGCTTGCGTTTCGTTCAATTCTCATTCCGCTTAAAGCAATCCTTATGAATATATTAGGACTTACCTCTACCTTTGGAATTCTTGTACTCGTCTTTCAGAATGGACTGTTCGGGCTTCCTGAGGCAGATATTGCGCTTATGCTTCCAGTTCTCGTATTCAGCCTCGTGTTTGGGTTAAGTATGGACTATGAAGTGTTCTTAATTTCTAGAATTCATGAGTATTATGTTGAAACGAAAGACAATCACTACGCCACTGTAGAAGGACTCGCCAACACGAGTAAGATTATTACCTCTGCTGCTTTAATTATGATTGTCATTACTGGGGCTTTTGCGTTTACGAATGTTATGCCAGTGAAGCAGATTGGAATTGGGATTGCCATTGCAATCTTTATTGATGCCACCATCATCCGCTTGCTTCTTGTACCGAGTTTAATGAAGTTATTGGGCTCATTGAACTGGTGGTTCCCATTCAAGAAGAAATCAGCCTCTTCCATTAAATCAAAGAGTCAAACTCCGTAAAGAGCAGGGATTACCTGCTCTTTTTTTCTTTTGAGACGGCAAGCACCCACCCTATTAGCACGGGTTGGAATAATATCCTTACCCATAGCAACGTACGATTCACATCTTCTGACCCAGGTGCTGGCACTCCGACAACCGCTGCATAAATATTCGCTGGGAAGATGACCACCAAATAAATGGCCGTCCATTTCCCGGCTTGCTCTCTCGTAGTTGGAAGAAGTAGAAGCACAGCCAGTACCCACTCCGCTACACCTGTTGCATAGACGAGAAATGTTCGAGCAGGCACCCACTCAGGCAACATCGCCCGAAATCCTTCCATAGCCGTGAAATGGAACACGCCAGCCAGGATAAAGAAGAGGACAAATACGTATAATCCGATTTTCTTAAACATGAGGGTCCCTCCTTTTATTATTTTTTCACTATAAGATTATCCAACTTGTTTAAATTTGGTGCAAGGTGGAATAGTCTCTCTGAAAGAGTAGTCATACATTGAATGATTGTTAAAGGAGGATATACAATGGATCGCCAGCATCTCCAAACTGAAGGACAACCAAGACAGGAACAACAACGCCAACCAGGTTACGAAGGACCAATGAATCCAAGCCCGCTTCAGGCGGATGAAGACTATCAAAGTGGCAACAAGTTAAAAGGGAAGGTTGCGCTCATTACAGGAGCGGACAGCGGAATCGGACGCTCTGTAGCGATTGGCTATGCGAAAGAAGGCGCAGACGTTGCAATCTCCTACTTAGACGAACACGAAGATGCTGAGGAAACAAAACGAAAAGTTGAAGCAGAAGGAAGAAAAGCCATCTTGTTACCTGGGGACGTAGGTGACGAACAAGTGGCTTCAGACATTATTGATCAAACGATTGATCAATTGGGTCAACTTGATATTCTTGTTAATAATGCTGCTGAACAGCATCCAACTGATGATTTATTAAATATTTCTGCTGAACAGTTAGAGAAAACGTTCAGAACAAATGTATACTCCATGTTCTATACAACGAAAGCAGCGATTCCACACTTGAAGCCAGGAAGCTCGATTATCAATACCGCTTCCATCAACCCTTATGTAGGTAATCCAGAGCTCGTGGACTACACATCTACTAAAGGAGCTGTTGTAGCCTTCACCCGCTCGATGGCGAAGCAATTAGTGAATAAAGGGATTCGTGTGAACGGGGTAGCACCTGGCCCAATCTGGACGCCACTTATCCCAGCCACATTCTCTGAAGAGGAAGTTGAGCAGTTTGGAACAAACACGCTCATGGGTCGACCAGGACAGCCTGTAGAACACGTAGGCAGCTATGTGCTCTTGGCGTCCGATGATTCCTCTTACATGACTGGACAATTCATCCACATTAACGGTGGTATGTTCACATCTAGCTAAAGGAAAGAGGACTAGAGTAACAACTCTAGTCCTCTTCTATATTCTTATGAAAGTTGTGAAGTCTCCTCTTTGGAACGAATTTGTTCAACTCCATGATCACCTAGAATCTTCTCGAGCTTACGTAAGGAGTGTTGTGTTTTCACTGCAATGGAGATTTGTTTCTTTCTAGTATGCACGATGACTTCTGACCCTTGTTCATTCATCGTTAAATTGTGCCCATAGAAACGATGTTCTTCTGTCACACGATGTGCCTCATAGGCGATTATGTCATCCCACTTGAATAACTTCAGCTTATATAACAAGCCCCTTGGAGTGGCGTAGAAAGAGTAGTCTTGCTGAGAGATAAACATAAGTCCGCCAAACATTAAGATTTGCCAGTAGATTACAAACGCATCATCCACGATATACATCGAGATGTTTAATCCAACAAGTAAAACCCCATAAACAATCATAACCACGTTAACCCCGTTTCGCCGTTTCGTTTCAACACGTTCAAATGCAAAATTCGGAGCAACTGATACCTCTTCACTTTCCTCAACAGAAGGGTAGTAAGCATGGTTTAATTCACGAAGTGCCACTGACCGCTCTCGCAGTTTCCTTCCTAAGTAAAACACGACAAAGATACCGGTCATTACTGAGAATAGAACGTTAATCAGTAGATTCATCTAAAGCCTCCTCCCATCTTCCACTTGTCCTTAGCCAAAGAAGAAATCAAAAATGTTGGAAGCACTTGAAGCTTCTTTGTTATAAAACTCCGAATATCCACAGTTCTTGCAATAAACAACCGTGAACTTGTTGTTCTGGACATCAAACATCTTGGCAAGTCCCGCCCCTGTCATCGCAACATCTTTCGTACCTGCATCTTTACTTCCGCACTTTACGCAACCTTTATCTTGACTCATCATAACGACCACCTTTACTTGTTCTTTCTATTTTCTACGATGAAATCCTTGGTAAGGTTTCACTAAATCCTCTACGATTTCTGCGACCTTCTGTCTAACCCCTATCACTTTCTCTTCAAATGCTCTGGATTATCTACCACGGATGAGCTCTTACTTTCTGACATTCTATGGTCTACCTACTGTCTTACTCAGGCCCTTTCGTATTTTCACAGCTTGATTTCCATAGTATAGTGAACGAAAGAAAGGGGTGTCGAAATGACTGGTCCAATTGTTAAAGGAGCTCTCATCGATAATGAAACGCGCTGCCGCCATTACCACGGGGAAACAGATGTCATTGCAATTAAGTTCTATTGTTGCGGTACCTATTATCCTTGTCACCAATGCCACGATGAACATGCGTCTCATGAAAGCAAGGTTTGGCCAAAGGAGCAATTTAACGACAAAGCGATCCTTTGTGGAGTATGTAAGTATGAGCTGTCCATTCATGAATATATACAAAGTGGGTCCCATTGTCCCCGCTGCGAAGCATCGTTTAATCCTGGATGCCGTACCCACTACCATTATTATTTCGAACGATAATAAGCCTCCGCCCTCCCGATTAGGAAGTACGGAGGCTTTTCAATTATGCCTGGTGAGACAATTCCACGGCTTCACTATGATTTTCCTTTTGTCTCATGGAAAGAATAGCAGTGAAGAGAGCTAGTACAATGAAGGATGCACCTACAATCGGATTGAACTCAATGGAAGCACGCCCAATAACCACACTCCCGATGGATGAACCTAGCGCAATCCCTAAATGCAGTGCAGAGTTGTTCAGGCTTTGCTGAATGTCCGATGAACCGGGCGATGATTCAATCAAGTAGCTTTGTTGAGCAGGTGTAATCGCCCAACTCAACATGCCCCATATAGCCATGACGACTAAGAATAACGGAAGCATAAAGGTCGTTTGAGGAATAACGAGCATGGACAAGCCAAATACGATAATAATCCCAATAATAGAAGGCTTCGTACCAAACTTATCTGCAAGTGTCCCACCTATTCCTCCACCTGCCACGGCAGCAACCCCGAAGATTAGATAGATGATGCTGACCCATGTTCCACCTAGTCCCATTGTTTCTTTCACGAACGGGGTTAAATATCCATATAACGTTAAGTGCCCCGTCAGAAACAGGAACGATGTGAGCTGCGCATAGAGGATTTTCTTGTTCTTTAACGTCTTCAACTGCTGAAGCATAGGCATACCTGGCTTCGGAGCAATTCGACCCATAAAGAAGTAAACATTAGCCATAGAAAATATGGTTAATACCGCGATTAAGATGAATGGCGCTCTCCATCCAAATGCATTCCCAAGCATCAATCCAACTGGTACTCCTAGAACAAGTGATCCGCTTACTCCCATGAAGATGACCCCAATTGCACGTGCACGATAAGCCTCTGACACAATATTCGACGCAAGTGTCACACATAAGACGACAAGCAAGGAACCACTTGCCGCTGAGACAATACGAGCTATCATAAGTACCGAGTAGCTCGGGCTTATGATGGCGATGCCATTACCTATGAAGAAGACAAGTAAGCTAATTAACGTAAGTTTCTTCCGTTCCACATTCGCTGTAGCTGCCAACAGAATAGGAGCTGCCAGAGCAAATACAATGGAAAAGACACTAATCAACAGTCCCGCTTCTTGAATCTTAACGCCTAAATCTGCTGCGACGATATCCAGAATACCGCCGATAATCAATTCAACCATCCCAACCACAAAGGAAACAATGGTTAATAAATAGACACGTTTATCCATACCAATTCAACCTCCAATAAAGTTACCACTGCAATAGTAACTTTAATGAGCAAAAAGCGCAATAGCCATTTCCTCCCTTTCCTTCGATTTGGTCATCTATGCTATGATAGACCCAACGAAGAAACGTAAGGGGTATGATTATGCTTCAACAATTCGGTTTCACGAACTATGAGAGTCAAGTTTATGAAGCTCTTATCGCTGTGGAATCCCCACTAGATGCATCTACCATCGTCAAATATTCCTCTGTACCAAGAGCAAAGGTATACGAAGTACTAAACCGCCTCACAGAAAAAGGCGTCGTCCTTGAATCCACCCTCGAGAAAAAGCGTGTATATAGCGCGCTCCCACTCGAGTCGATGATCAAGAAACTCGAAGCCAACTTCTCACGAAACGTAGAACAGCTTCGATCTATTCAGATAGCCAAAAAGCAACAAGATGACAGAGTATGGACGTTGAAAGACGAAGACTCGATCTCATCACTCGTGCATACGATGATTCGGAAAGCAACCACATCCATTAAGTTTTCAAGTTGGTCTGAGGACATCGAAACGCATCTCCCTGCATTAGAAGAACTACAACGGCAAGGGTTAGAAATTGAGCTCCACTCGATTGGACATCTAGAGTCGACGATTGACCATGTCACGGTTCTACTCCCAATTGACCAGCATAGCAACTTAGAACAAAGCCGCATGGTGATTATCGATGATGAAGAAATGCTGTTTGCCGCGATGGAAGATGGAGATTGGCAAGCTCTCCACTCCTATTCCCGACCACTTGTTAAATTCTTTACGGAATTCTTCTATCACGATGTAGCATTGACTGAAATCACTAGTAAACACCGTGAGGACGTGATGAAGGATGAGAATATTCGAAGTATCCTCATGAAACTCAAACTTTAAGAAGTTGTAAAGTGTAAGTTGAATTACATGAATTTCTATAGAAAACGGGTATGATGATACTAGTGCCTCATAAGAACGAGGTCATCTTTTTTCTACTTACAAGGAGGATTTATCATGCCTAAATTTCAACTAGGAGAAGCAACACCGAACTTCACTCTACCGAGTACAACAGGTGAAACATTCTCATTCGAACAACACCAAAAGGACAACCAAGGTTGGCATTTGTTAATCTTCTTCCGCGGCTCATGGTGCCCAGTATGTGTAGAAGATTTGCAAAACCTACAAGAATCAATAGGCTTCTTCGAAGGTAAGAACGTACACATTACAACTGTATCTACAGACAAGCTAGATGACCTGAAAGCAATGAAAGAAGAGCACGGATTTACGTACCCAGTACTAGCAGACGAAGAGCTTCAAGCACTTGAAGCATTCGACGTGCACTACCACCGTGAAGACGACCCATATGAAGACCACGGTGCCCACGGTGAGCCAGCTTACTTCTTAATTGATGAGAACGGGAAGCTTCTTTACCAACAGCGACAAACGAGTCCGTTTGGCCGCCCAACAGTTACAGACCTACGTAAAGTTGTTCAATATATCAACTCTCAGAAGAAATAATTGTGATAAAGAGCCCTGTAGCAGGGCTCTTTTTTTTTATTATAATCTTGAGATTGTCGATTATGGTCCAGGTAGACGAATCCACCCTCGTTCGTTATGATAAGTACAAGCCCATATGTTGATGGTGGAAAGAACAACCACAAATACAAGCAACTTACCTGCCTAGATGGCTGTACTTGCTCCTAAAAGGTGGATTAAAATCATGATTGAAACTCACACGCAAGAAGAAGTATCCCAATGGGTCAGTTTAATTACGTATTATAAATTTGCGCTAGATGAGATGGACACGAAATTAACAATTCTGAATGAAGAGTTTCAGCATGTTCATGACCATAATCCAATCGAACATTTAAAATCCAGAGTTAAATCGATGGAAAGCATACAACGAAAGCTTGAACGGAAGGGCCTTGAAGTTACCGCAGAACATGCCGAGCAACACATCCACGATATTGCAGGCGTACGAGTAACTTGTTCCTTTGAATCGGATATCTACAAATTAGTCAACATCCTTTGTAACCAAGACGACGTTCACGTCCAAGAAGTGAAAGATTATATCCAGCACCCAAAATCAAACGGGTATAAGAGCCTACACCTCATCGTCCAAGTTCCCGTCTTCTTGTCTACAGAGAAGAAACTAATGAACGTCGAGATCCAAATTCGAACGGTCGCTATGGATTTCTGGGCAAGCTTAGAGCATAAAATCTATTATAAATTTGATAAGACAGTCCCTAAACATTTAACGGACGAATTGAAAGAAGCAGCTGACTTAGCCAATTATTTAGATAAGAAGATGGAAGGCATACGCACGAAGATGGATAAATATAAAGAGAGCGCACCATTATTGGATGAGCTCTTTGAACACGGAGAGAACAGCGAGTAAGCTGTTCTCTTTTTATATGGTGGTAGGAGAAGCTCGGCACGTCTGTAATGCACTAGAACTTCCGAAACGCCTCATACCTATATGTCTAACAGATACATCTGCTTGATTGTACAACACTCGAAAAGAGGGTGTTGTATAGACAAAACATTACTAAAAACCCCCCTAGAGATCTCTAGGGGGGGCATTTAATTCTTATTCAACTGTAACACTCTTCGCAAGGTTACGTGGCTTATCCACGTCACAATCGCGGTGAAGAGCTGCATAGTAAGAAATTAATTGATATGGAACAACAGACACAAGTGGTGTGAGCAATTCGTGTACGTGTGGGATGACGAATGCATCACTTTCTTGGTCGAGTCCTTTCATACTGATCACGCAAGGGTTTGCACCACGTGCCGCAACTTCCTTCACGTTTCCGCGAATGGAGTAGTTGACGTTCTCTTGTGTTGCAAGAGCCATAACAGGTGTACCTTCTTCAATCAACGCAATCGTACCGTGTTTCAATTCCCCACCAGCAAAAC
The DNA here is from genome assembly GCF_000425205.1 of Pontibacillus halophilus JSM 076056 = DSM 19796. GTDB lineage: Bacteria > Bacillota > Bacilli > Bacillales > BH030062 > Pontibacillus_A > Pontibacillus_A halophilus. The sequence goes on from NZ_AULI01000014.1 coordinate 72,199, forward strand.
CTTCTGCTTGGATATAAGAAATCTCTTTCAGCTTAAGAGCGCCTTCTAATCCAACATAATAGTCAATGCTACGGCCGATGAAGAAACAGTTACGCGTCGTTGATAGATACGTACGAGCAATGTCTTCAAGCTGCTCTTTTTGGTCTGTTAGTGCTTCCATTGCATTCGCAGCAATACCTAACTCACTAAGAGGATTGAATTCGAGTTGTAGTCCTTTTGCTTGTGCTGTATCTACCGCTAAGATTGCGAGTACAGCCATTTGAGCTGTGTACGCTTTCGTGGAAGCAACTGCAATCTCAGGTCCAGCATGTAGGTGTAGCGTGTAGTCCGCTTCACGAGAAAGGGTAGATCCTGGAACGTTCGTAATGGTAAGCGCTTTGTAGCCTTTCTGCTTAATCTCCACTAGTACTGCACGGCTATCGGCAGTTTCGCCACTTTGAGAGATGAAGATGAACAACGGCTTCTCAGAAAGCAATGGCATGTTGTAGGAGAATTCACTTGCTACGTGCACTTCTACAGGCACTTGAGCAAGCTTCTCAATAAACTGCTTACCTACTAGGCCTGCATGGTAACTCGTACCACAAGCAATGATATACACACGGTCGTGGTCTTTCATTGCCTCACGAACTTCAGGGTCTAATTTAATGTTATCGTTCTCATCTTGATATTCTTGGATAATACGACGAATGACAAATGGCTGTTCATCGATCTCCTTCAGCATGAAGTGAGGGTACGTACCCTTTTCAATGTCACTTTCATCGATTTCAGCTGTGAAGGAATCACGCTCAACCTTCGTACCGTCTAATTTCTTAATCTGAACAGAATTACGTTCTACAAGAACAACTTCTTTATCTTCAAGCTCTACGAATTCGTTGGTAACATGAAGCATCGCCAATGAATCGCTAGATACAACGTTGAAGTCATCACCTAGTCCAACTAGTAGAGGGCTCTTATTCTTCGCAACAAAGATTGTATCAGGATTCTGTGCATCCATAACCGCAACTGCGTAAGACCCTTTGAACAAACTAATGGCTTTACGGAATGCAGCTTCTACGTCTTGTTGCTCCTCAACGAGCTTCTCTAGTAGTTGTACGATGATCTCTGTGTCTGTTTCACTTTGAAGTTGAACGTCCGGGATATACTCTTTCTGTACATCCTCATAGTTCTCAATTACACCGTTGTGAACGATTGTAAAACGCTTTGATGTACTTTGGTGCGGGTGTGCGTTCACTTTACTCGGAGCACCATGTGTTGCCCAACGAGTGTGACCAATTCCCATAGTGCCTTCAGTAGAAGCCTCTACTTCATCACGCAATGTTGCAATACGGCCTTTAACCTTTGTTACATGGACACCTTGATCGTTAAACGTTGCAATCCCCGCAGAGTCATATCCACGATATTCAAGCTTCTCTAATCCTTTAAGAAGTACATCTTGTACTTCATTCTGTCCAATATATCCAACAATTCCACACATTTTAAGTTTCCTCCTTAATTAAAAGGGGCAAACCTAACCTTCTGTATCAGGGGCAAGCGTTTGCCCCTTTCTCATGACGTTTCGTTGTACTTTGTATCCACCCTTGTGCAAAGAGTCACCTCTTTGTTTTCAGGGGAGTACGTATCAGCTGAAGTACGTCAGCCGGGAGGCATCCGCCGATTCTCGATGAACCTCCTCCTCGTCAACTATCTCCCAATCCGTTTTCGGAAATAGTCCAGGCGCTTTTAGAATGGATGTACGTATTACTTTCCCCCTTTCCTGCTTTGGAAATACAAGAAAAGTTCCATACGGTTCATTCCCTCTACGTTTATCTTTAAACTTGTCAATCTTTGTAAAGGAACGAACAATTTCAATTTTACCCAAACTGAGGGATAGGGTCAATGAAAATATTTTGAAGCAGTGGGGTACCGAATACTAATAAAATATGCTCAGACAGCAGAAGAAGTGCGTCTGAGCATATGCTAGAATCTTATATTAAGCTTTTGAACCTAATTCTTCTTCTACAATATCGACTACGCGTTGAACGTATGCCTCACATTCGTCTGCAGTTGGAGCTTCTGCCATCACACGAACAAGTGGCTCTGTTCCTGAAGGACGTACAAGCACTCGGCCATGTTCTCCCATCTCCGTTTCAACCGCTTTAATTTCAGCTGAGACGCGTTCATTCTCGAATACTGCATTCTTATCTGTGACACGTACATTCTTCAATACTTGTGGATACTTCTTCATTTCTCCAGCAAGCTCAGACAATGGCTTTCCAGTATCCTTCATAACATCAACAAGTTGAAGAGCGGATAGCAGACCATCACCCGTTGTGTTGTAATCGAGGAAGATGATGTGACCAGATTGTTCCCCACCAAGACTGTAATCTCCTCTACGCATTTCTTCCATAACGTAGCGATCGCCTACCTTCGTCTTGTCACTCTTCATTCCGTTCGCTTCAACAGCCTTGTAGAACCCAATATTACTCATGATAGTAGAAACGACGGTATTATGTTTCAAGCGGCCTTTTTCGTTTAGGTACTTCGCACAGATGAACATAATCTGGTCACCGTCAACGATATTGCCTTTCTCATCCACAGCAATTAGACGATCACCGTCTCCGTCAAAGGCTAGACCAATGTCTGCTCCCTTTTCAAGCACAGTTTCACGCAACGCTTCAGGATGCGTCGAACCCACTCCGTCGTTAATATTTAGACCATCCGGCGTGCAACCAATCGTAGATGTTTCCGCCTCAAGGTCCGCAAACAAATGCGGAGCGATTGAAGATGTAGCACCGTGAGCACAATCAAGCGCAATGTGTATGTCTTCAAAATCATATTCAATTGTTTGTTTTAAGTATTGCATATATTTTTGAGCGCCTTCAAAGTAATCATTCACAACACCTACACCCGCGCCTGTCGGACGAGGCAGTTCGTCTGTCTCAAGTTCCATCAAGCGTTCAATTTCATCTTCTTGTTCATCCGTCAACTTAAAGCCATCAGAACCGAAGAACTTAATTCCATTATCCTCAACAGGATTGTGGGATGCTGAGATCATTACACCCGCTTCTGCATCAAGAGCTTTCGTTAAGTAAGCGACTCCTGGAGTGGAAATTACGCCTAAACGCATGACTTCTGCTCCAATGGATAATAGACCCGCTACAAGTGCATTCTCAAGCATCTCACCTGAAATACGAGTGTCGCGTCCTATAAGAACTTTCGGCTTTTGTTTTTCTTTTGTGACCACGTATCCACCAAATCGACCAAGTTTAAATGCTAGCTCTGGTGTCAGCCCGTCATTGGCTACGCCTCGTACCCCATCCGTTCCGAAAAATTTACCCACGATAAATCCGCTCCTTTAATTATCCATAACGATTTACATTCTAATTGGATTGTTGCTTCTGTTGGAGAACTCTCAGTCTCCTCATGTTGAATGATACTGTCCTCATCATTTCGAAAGAGCGAAGTCTTCCGTATTTACCGCTTCCATACCACTTCTTCCTTGCTAGAAGTCATCGTGGATTTACTCGCCAGACTCTTCTACATCGACTTGTACTTCGAGTTGACTTGGTTCAACCTTCTCAACCTTCTCTGGCAGAGGAAGGTCCACCTTGATCGAGCCATCTTCCTTCACATTACTTAAATCTACACGAATATCCTTAATTGAATCAATAGCGTCTATTGCCTCAGATGGACCGTATATTTCTACCGTATCTTCCGTTAGTTCTAAAGACTTAAGTGTTAACCCATTAGGTAGATTGCCTTCAGATTTCACAGCGACCGAAACTTCTTTACTAGGATAAGAGACGGGTACGTTCACTTGTACCGTAGCAGGCTCGGCAATGACATTCAACTCATTGCCTTGTTCGTCATATACCTTAACAGGTGCCTCTTTGTCTTGAATCGATTCACTAATACCTTGAACATCTAAGATGGCTTTCACTAAGGCTACTTTAGACACTTCAGATTCAGACCCCGTCACTTCGATTTGCTTAGGCTCTACAGAAGGCTTTCCAAGCTCATAACCGGAGGCTACTCGCCCTCTATTCATGAAATCTACTTCGACCGAGACTTTCTTCGTCAACCGCTTCTCAATGGTGATGTCTGCTTCACTAGGTTCCATATAAACAGAAAGCTGGTTTGAAAAGCCACTATGTTTAATAGGGACTGTATGCGAACCTGTTTCTAGCTCTCTTAAATCAATGAACAAGCTAAATGAGCGTTGGCGAATGGCCTTCATCACTTCACTCTTTGGTCCTTCTACTGTAACGGTTACAGCTTGCGGAGCCCCTCTGACAATATACTTTTCTTCGTCGACGTATAAGTTTACTGGTATATCATTGATGCTAGCTAGCTCCGTATCCTGAGAGAAAAGAGCGCTCCCAGAATTTGTGCCAGAAGCTGTATCATTTAAGGCAACAGAGGCATAAAGAAGGACAGCAAGTATGAGAGAAATGATCCGAATAAACCACGGACTTTTTAACCATCTATCCATCTTTCTTCCCCCTCCAATTCCAACTTTTCGTATCCTCTTTTTGGTTTCCCTCGAGTTCTTTCGTTAAGATATCACGCAATGTTTCTTGATCAATATCACGGTGCAATTCTCCATTCTTCGTACAGGAGATATTCCCTGTCTCCTCTGAGACGATTAACGTTAAGGCATCTGTCACTTCACTTATTCCCATGGCAGCGCGGTGTCTGGTTCCTAGCTCTTTAGAGATAAATGGACTTTCCGACAATGGTAAATAACACGCTGCGGCTGTAATCTCATCACCTTGGATGATAACGGCTCCATCATGAAGCGGGGTGTTTGGAATAAAGATGTTTGTCAGCAACTCATTCGTAAGTTGACCGCCAATCGGAATTCCAGTTTCAACATATTCACTCATGCCCGTTTCCCGTTCAATAGAGATCAGTGCACCGATGCGCCGCTTTGCCATGTAGTTCATAGACTTCATAATATGGTCTACAGAACGCTTTACATGGTCATCTTCAGCAGCTGAATTTCGCTGAAAGAAGCTGCCTCTCCCTAATTGTTCAAGTGCCCGCCTAAGTTCAGGCTGGAATAAAATAATGACACCAAGAAATCCCCAGGTCATTGCCTGACTCATGAGCCAATTGAGTGTATTTAGCTGGAGAAAGTAGCTAATTACCCAAATCCCAAGAACAACGAAAATCCCTTTTAACAGCTGTACGGCTTTCGTCCCCCGTATCAGCATGATTAGTTTATATAAAACAAACCAGACAAGGGCTATATCTGCAATAATTCGTATGTATTTCAGTACATCCGCTCCCCCATCAAGCATGCCTACACTTCCTTTATACAATGTAATGGTAAAAATTCTAATATGAACACACTATTAGTAGTATATCATAATTTCTTCAAGATAAATAACACACCCTTCCTACAATCCCTACTACAAAAAAAGACTACTTTTGGAAGTAGTCTTTTTTCCTAGTCTTCGATTGAGAAGATGGATTTTGCGGCGTTCTTAATGTTGTACCACATCCAGCCAAATACTTGATCAACTTGTTGTAGATCGCCAGTCACTTCGCCTGCACTTGCTTGCAAGGAATCACCGTTAACGACGACGACATCCCCATCAACCGTTCCATCGACTTTCACATCGCCATTCTTCACCACTAGGTCACCGTCCACAGTTACTCCCTCTGGAACAATCACCGTATTGTCTTCAATGACAACCCCTTCTTGCTTAGACACGCTCAACTGTTGGTCTTGATTCCAGGTTGAGAATACACTGCCAAACATCAGAATCATAAAGATTGCCGCTGCAGTAATCATCGGATGGGCTTTGAGCCATCTCCCGTAACTCATTCTTTTCTTTTCTTTCGGTAAACTGCTCATCACATTCATTGTAAAGCGGTCAGAAGGTTGTAATTCTTTCGAGCTCGCTAATATAGCATTCGTATGCTTCAACGATTGGAAATGCTCCTGACATGCCTTGCAATCCTGCAGATGTTGACGCAGTTCACGCTCTTCGTCTTTAGTTAACTCGTCATCTAAATATCTATGCATCAAAATGATTGCTTCATTTGAACATTTCATTCCCATCACTCCTTTATAAATGACGAAGCTTCTTCCTTAATGCCTCTCGACCTCTGTGTATCCTCGTTTTCACGGTGCCGACAGGGATGTCTAGTATGTCACTAATCTCCTGTAGCGAATGTTCGTCTATGAATCGAAGGACAATGACCGATCGATACTTAGTCGGAAGGGAAAGAATCTCTTTGTGAATCGTTTCTTCTGTTTCTAAACTTTCAACTTCTTCTTCTGGTAGGGCTTGGTCAGCAGATAGCTGTGAGTACATCGTCAAGCCTTCTGTACCCTTTACCTCAGCATCCAAGAAATAATCTGGTTTCTTCTTACGTATTCGATCGATAGAAAGGTTCGTTGCAATCCGATAAAGCCATGTCGAGAATTTCCGGTTCTCATCAAAGGTATGGATATTTGTATACGCTCTTACGAATGCTTCTTGAGCAATGTCTTCTGCCTCATGCTGATTCCCTAACATCCGGTAACAGATATTGTATACTTTCCCCTGATAGAACGTGACTATTTCACTGAAGGCGGATTGGTCCCCTTTCTTGACCTGTTTAATTCGTTTTTTAATGATTGTCTCCATGTGCTATACCTCCGCCTTTTCTGCGGTTACTATCCATACGAGAAGCAGCACCTGCAGGTTTCACTTTTCCTTTCCCTATTATAAAAAATTTTTTCTAATTATGGGCTATTTTTGTTTAAATATGTTTATGATTTTAAAAATGGGATATATAATATCTGAGGTATGTACAATCCTATCAGGAGGCGAGAAAATGGGTGAACAAATCCTATCCCAAATTGAATACTGTAGAGAAGAAATGGTGCAGCTTTCCACACACATGCCTTTGTCATCTAAAGAAGTAGTGGAAGTAAGCAAGCGTTTAGACACTCTACTTAACCAATACGAATCATTAAGAGATAAATAAGAAACAGCCCTCGGTTTTATCCATACCAAGAGCTGTTTCTACTTTTGTCTTCTATTTCAATTTCTCTCCAAATAAAGACCCCATCAATTCCACTGCAAGCGTCGCTGTTTTATTTTTCTCATCAAGTATTGGATTCACTTCTACAAATTCTGCAGAAGTAATCATACCGGCTTCCTGAAGCATCTCCATCGCTAAATGACTCTCTCGATAGCTTAATCCTCCTACAACGGGTGTGCCTACTCCAGGAGCTTCATTTGGGTCCAGGCCATCTAAATCCAAACTTAAATGAACCCCATCGGTCTTTTCCTTTAAGTATTGGATGGTTTCCTGAATCACCGCTGTCATTCCCATGCGGTCTACTTCATGCATGGAGAAGACTTTAATTCCACGTTCACGTATGAGCTCTTTCTCTCCACTGTCTAAAGACCGTGCCCCTATTATAACAATGTTCTCAGGTTTAATCTTTTCTCGATAACCCCCAATCATTGTTAAATCGTCATGGCCTAAACCTAGGCTAACAGCCAGTGGCATCCCATGAATATTACCCGACGGGGATGTGTCACTCGTATTTAGATCCCCATGAGCATCGTACCAAATGACGCCTAAGTTTGAGTAATGACGTGCAATACCTGCTAGAGAACCAATCGCAATGCTATGATCTCCACCAAGTATTAAAGGAAAGGCATCTCCCTCGATAATACGCTCCACTTTCTCAGCGAGGCGACGGTTTCCTTCAGCTACCTCATTCAGATTACGTAATCCATCCTGCATCTGATTGCTCTTACGGTCTGGTGTAGGAATGTCTACATCACCATAGTCATCAATTATATATCCTAACTTCTCAAGTCTTTCAATCACTCCAGCATACCGAATGGCGCTTGGTCCCATATTCACCCCACGGCGAAGTTGTCCTAAGTCCATTGGCACTCCTATAATCCCTAATTTCGTTTTCATTGAATCATCTCCCTCCACTACTATTGTAGGCAGAATTCTGAAAATGACTCAACTCAACAAAACAATGAATAGATATACGAAAAAAAAAGACCGCAAATCCGAAGATTTACGGTCTTTCGTTTATGGAGCCTAGCGGGATCGAACCGCTGACCTCCTGCGTGCAAAGCAGGCGCTCTCCCAGCTGAGCTAAGGCCCCATGTTTTGGAGCGAAAGACGGGATTCGAACCCGCGACCCCCACCTTGGCAAGGTGGTGTTCTACCGCTGAACTACTTTCGCATATGAGCCATGAAGGATTCGAACCTTCGACCCTCTGATTAAAAGTCAGATGCTCTACCAACTGAGCTAATGGCTCAAATAATGGCTGGGCCAGCTGGATTCGAACCAGCGATACACGGTACCAAAAACCGATGCCTTACCACTTGGCTATGGCCCAATCATTAAGAGAAAAAACAAAAAATGAATGATACCTAATGGTTACAATCATTTTATCATTTAAATAAAATTGAATGGTGGAGGGAGCAGGACTCGAACCTGCGAACTCAGAGAGAGCGGATTTACAGTCCGCCGCGTTTGGCCAACTTCGCTATCCCTCCATCAAGGATGTTCCATATAAGCTGTTACTGGTGCCGACCGAGGGACTCGAACCCCCAACCTACTGATTACAAGTCAGTTGCTCTGCCAGATTGAGCTAGGTCGGCATAATGGTGGAGGATGCA